>DASXXL010000460.1:0-2553 GCA_036503085.1 Pyrinomonadaceae bacterium
GCACTGGCGAGCCAAACCAAGGATGATGTGTCAACGCCTGGTACTGTAGCACCGCGTGCTCGATGTGATGCCAGAACTGGATCACGAGCGCGATGGTCCACCATTTAAGTGAGGTGCCCGAAAAGCCTTTGCGCAGCGTCCAGATGCCAATCAACATCACGACCGCGTAACCGTAATGCAGCACTTCGGAGCTCACCAGCCACGGAAAAAACAAGCCCATAACGCCGCCGGCGCGCGGACGCGGCCACCCGAGCACGTAAATCTGATAGGCTTGCGCGAGATGCTCGGCCCAATGCGCGAGCACTACGAGCATGAACAGATTGAGCGCGCGCTTGTGCCAAACGGTGTTCAGTTTCTGGTAAAAACTGGCGTCGGAGGCGGGCGCGGTCCGCGAGACGGTTACTGCTGACATCTGTCGAGCTTCCTTTGAGTTTCGCTTGCAGAACTGCTGAAGGTCGGGGCAAGTCTAGCGCAAACTCGGGTCGCGCACCACAGGTAAAGTATTTTGCAGATGCGTCGCCACATGCACCCACCGCTGCTTCACAGTCGCCCGACGAAACGTCAAAATAACTCGCACGGTGTTATCGTTTCGTATCGCAACTTACAACATTCACAAGTGCCGTGGACTCGATCGTCGCGTACGGCCGCAGCGTGTAGCCGAAGTGCTGAAAGAGATAAACGCTGACGTCGTCGCGTTGCAGGAAGTCGTCGGCATGGACGAAATCACGCGCGAACGGAACCAGGTCCGTGCGCTTGCGGAAGAGTTGGAAATGGACTTCCGCATTGGTGAGAACCGCCGGCTTCACGGCGCAGCGTACGGCAACGCTGTTCTCAGCAAGCTGCCCATCGTCGGCGATCACAATCACGATTTGAGTTGTCGCCGCTACGAGCCGCGTGGTTGTCTCGAAGTCAACGTCCAACTCGCGAATACGCAAAACGTTCTGCAACTTTTCAACGTCCACCTCGGCACGAGCTTCTTCGAGCGACGCTACCAGGCACACAGGCTGCTCGAAGTGATCGCCGGCGACTCGCCACAACCTTCGCCCCGCATCATTCTCGGCGATTTCAACGAATGGACTCGAGGCCTCACCACGCGCCTGCTCAATCGTCATTTAAACAGCGCCGAACCCGAACAACGCCTCGGCCGAGCGCGCACGTATCCTGGCGTGTTTCCACTCCTGCACCTGGACCACGTTTATTACAACTCGTTGCTGCAGTTGAAAAGCATCAATGTTCATCGCAGCCTACTCGCGCTCGCCGCGTCCGATCACCTGCCGATCATCGCGGACTTCGCGCTCGCTCAATGAGTCGTTTGGCGGTCTGTTTTTCAAACGGTAAGCGCGATAAAAAAGCGCCAGCGAGATCCAGATCAGCACCACGACAAATGGATACGTCACCACGTGCGGAAACAACCACGCAATCAACGCGAGACCAAGCAACAAGAAACCGCTGATAAGCATGAGGCGTGCTTCAACCGGTTCGAGCACACGCCGGTTTGTAAATGCAGCACCGACAGCATTGCCGATCCGCAGCGCGCCCGCCGCCGCGCGCCCGCCACTGCCGCCGCCGCTCGTCAACATCGGGTGTGAGTGAGCTACTACCTTCGACGGACGCAGTTTGCGCTCGGAATCCAAAACAACTTCCGTCGCGTTTTCCAAATCGCGAACGTACATTTCCTCCATCTCTTTCGCAAACGGTACGTTCTCAATCACAACGTCGAGCTCGAAATTGCCAAACCAACTCGCGATGTTGAGGTTCGTTGAACCCACGCGCGCCCAGTGGCAATCGGCAACGGCCGTCTTCGCGTGCAGCATCGTGCCGTTCCACTCAAACACACGCACACCAGCTTCGAGCAACGGGCGATAACCCGCGCGCGAAAGCGGTTTCAAAATCGGAATGTCGGAAGCGTTCGGCACGAGCAGACGCACGTCGACGCCGTCCTTTGCGGCGGCGCGCAGCGCCTGCACGTATGAAGTCGTGCCGGCGTAATAGGCATCAGTTAACCAAAGCCGGTTTCTCGCGAGCGTGGCGACGAGCTGATCGATGCGCAGCATTCCGGCGCTCGCAGGCTCACTCGCTACGACACGCAGCGTGACGTCTCCCGCTTCTGCAATCGCATCGTCGTTTGCGATTTCATCCGGCGGAAGATCCTCGCCGGTTAAGTCCCAAACGTGAGCAAACGCCTGTTCGATATGGGCGACCGCTGGTCCACAAAGTTCGATACCCGTATCGCGCCACGGGTCGATGTTTTTTTCCGGCACGCCGACCCACGCCTGGCCCACGCACAGTCCGGTCACGAAACCGATTCGGCCATCAACGGTAATCGTCTTGCGATGATCGCGGCTCACCCAGCCAAACGGTGAATCGAGTCGCGGCGGGTTGTAAACGCGCACCTCAACGCCGGCGGCGCGCAAATGGTTCCAAAACGAGCGCGACGTCTTTCCGACCGCGCCCATCCAGTCGTACAGCAGCCGCACGCGCACGCCGTCGCGGGCTTTCGCGGCCAGCGCGTCGGCAAACAACCAGCCCGCCTTGTCTTCGTGAATGATGTAG
>DASXXL010000461.1:0-3685 GCA_036503085.1 Pyrinomonadaceae bacterium
CTCGAGCGCTTCGCGGAATCGCACGAGCAGATCGTCGTATGTCAGCATGTGGCGGCCGCGTTTGAACTCCTCAAACGATTTGAACAACGTTTCGAGATTGCCACGTTCGTCGACGAACTGCGGATAGTGCTGGTTGAGCACCTGCTTCAGCGACAGGACTTTGTTGACCATCATGCTGAACATCGCAGCGATGGTGCGTTTACGCGGAAAGTGTTGCGCTTTTGCGAGACGGATCTGCCGGCGCAGCAGATCGATCAGGTCTTCCGTGTCGCTCTGGTCCAACACGGTGAAGTTTTTGGCGACACCGGCTTCGCTCGCGAAGCGGCGCAACACCGAATGGCCCAACGAGTGAAACGTGCCGCCGGAAACGCGCTGGCAGCGCGCGTCCGCGAGCGCAGCGGCGCGCGTCAACATGCTAGTGGCAGCGCGGCGCGTGAACGTCAACAGCAGGATCGATTCCGGTTTCACGCCCATCTCGACGAGCCGCGCGACGCGATAGACGAGCGTGCGCGTCTTGCCAGTGCCCGCGCCCGCGACGATCAGCAGTGGTCCTTCCGTCGTGGTGACCGCTTTGAACTGCGCTTCGTTCAGTTCTTTTTCGTAATCGATGCCGCGCGTGCCGGGCGTCACGTGTTTCAGCACGAGGCGCGTCGTTGAAGCGACGGGCAGCGTTTTGCCGAGTTCGAGATCGCGTTTGATCTGTTTGAGTTCCGCGGCGAGTTCGTCGATCGTTTGGTAACGTTCTTTCGGCGTCTTCGCGAGTGCTTTCGTGAGGATGCGCTGGATCTCAAACGGAAGCGGCGGGCGGCCGTCGCCGGGAAATTGCGGGGCGCGGTGCAGGATCGCGTGCATCGTGTCGATGCGATTGTCATGCACGAAAGGCGCGGCGCCGGTCAGCATTTCGCAAAGCACCACGCCAAACGAAAACACATCACAACGGCGGTCCACGCGTTGGCCCAACAACTGTTCCGGCGCCATGTAGTTCACCGTGCCCATCAACGTGCCGGATTGAGTTTCGACACCGCGAATCAACGTTTTTTGTTCGCTGTCGGCGACGAGTGCACGCTCGCGTTCGGCGACTAATTTCGCGAGACCGAAGTCGAGAATCTTCGCGAAGCCGTCGCGACTGAACATCAAGTTTTCCGGTTTGAGATCGCGATGAATGATGCCGAGCTCGTGGGCGCGGGCGAGTCCGGCGGCGATCTGGATCGCGATGTCGATCGCTTCCCTGAGTTGCAGGTTCTTGGCTTTGATCTTCTGTCGCAGCGTTTCGCCTTCGACGTACTCCATCGCAATGTAAGGCTTGCCGTCGTCTTCGCCGACTTCGTAGATCGTGAGGATGTGTGGATGCGTCAGCGCGGACGCGGCGCGTGCTTCCTGAAAGAAGCGGCGGCGGCGGTCCTGTTGCGAGACGTATTCCGGCGGCAGCACCTTCAACGCGACGACGCGCTGCAGTTTGTTGTCGTAAGCTTTGTAGACCGCGCCCATGCCGCCGGCGCCGATGGGCTCGATGATCCGATAATGGGCGATGGTTTCGACGGAAACGGCTTGCATGGTTGGACGGTAAACGATACCAACTCGGCAATAGGGTAACAAGAACCAAGGTCGTAGAATTGTCGTATGCTTCGACGACCCTTTTGACAGGAGCCTGCTTATGCTGTGTCCGCGTTGTGGTACGAACCAAAGCGACGAGATGAAGTTTTGTAAGGTTTGCGGCGCTAACCTGGAAGCGGTGCGTGTGGCGCTGACGAATCCCGAAATCGCGAAGAAGTTTGACTGGGGCGATACGTGGCTGGCGGAGATGTTTCGCTCGGGACAAGCAGCGGAGTTACGCAAGATCGAGATGGAACGCCAGATGGGTATCACGCCGGAGGTGAAGCGTTACATCGAGATCAAAGCGGGTGTGATTACGAGTTCTGTCGGTGTCGGCGTCGCGATCTTTTTGTTTATCTTTATGCAGGGGCTGATCGGGAATGTTTCCCCGCAAGCGGCGGAGATTTTGAGTCGCGTGTGGATCGCGGGAGTGATTCCGTTCTTTGTCGGTCTCGCGCTGATCGTCAACGGTTTGGTCGTGAGTAAACGGATGGTGGAGATTCAGCAACGTGAAATGAAACGCGGTAAGGAAATCGAAGGGGAAGCTGGTGGGCCAAAGGGTTTGCGGCCGGCGGATACGAACGAGTTTATTCCGACGGGTTTTAGTGTTACGGATCAGACGACGAGGCATTTAGTGGGTTCGGAAGAGAACAAGCGATGAACCGGATCAAGGGACTGGAAAAGAAAGAAGCGCCGTGGCATCTGCGTTGGTTCTACAGCACGATGCGCAAGATGTTTGGCAAGGACCTGACGCCCGTGAAGATGCAGATGCGTGTGCCGGGTGTGGTTTGGGGCGGCATCGGGATGGAAGCGGGGCTCGGCGCGAAGCGGCGCGTGTCTTTGCGTTTTATTCAGTTGGGGAAGGTGCGCACGGCCGCGCGCATCGGGTGTCCGTTTTGAGTGGACATCAATTCTGCCGTCGGCAGAAAAGCGGGACTATCGGATGAGAAGTTACTCGCCGTCGCGCGTAAAGATCTTTCAGCCGACGATCTCGCACGGCACGACGTCTCAAGCAACGGCCAGTCCGCACGCCACGGACTCTTCTCCCGTGACGAACTCCTGGTCATCGAACTCGCGGATGCTATGGCCAGCACGCCTTCAAACATCTCCGACGAACTCTACGCGCGCCTGCGCGAGAAATTCTCCGAAGAGCAACTCCTCCAACTGAGCGCCCAACTCGCCTTCGAAAACTACCGCGCCCGCCTGAACCGTGTCTTTGACGTCGGCAGCGACGAGCTTTACAAGCCACAGATGACACGGATGACACAGACATAGAGCCGGCTTGAACAAACCTGCTTCTGATCTGTGTGTTTCTGTGTAAATCCGTGGCTCAACCCTTCGTCAAATTCTCGAGTTCTTCGGGGGTGCGAGGCCAGTCGTCCTTGAGGAGACGAGAGAGGGCGCGGTCGGCGAGGAGTTTGCCGCCGGTTTGGCAGGTCGGGCAGTAGTTGGTCTCGTTTGAGCCGTAGCGAATGCGTTGGATTTTGTTGCCGCAGCGCGGGCACGGTTGGCCGTACTTTCCGTGAGTAGCCATGTCGGGGCGAAAGGCTGTCACCTTCTCGGGAAAACGATCGCGATACTCCGCACGCAAGCGCTCGGTCCAATCGGTTAAGGACGACTTGATCGCAGCGAAGAGACGCGAGATCTCTTCCGCAGTAAGTTTTTGCGTGAGTGCAAACGGCGAGAGTTGGGCCGTGAAGAGAATCTCGTCTGAGTAAGCGTTGCCGATGCCACTGAGAATGCGCGGATCGGTCAGCGCACGTTTCAAAGTGTGATTGCGGGCGCGCAGCGCGGTAGCGAATTGTTCTTCAGTAGCAGTAAAGACTTCGAGCCCGCCCGGGTCGAGACGCTCGAGTCCCGCTTCACCTTCGACCAAATGCAGCGACGCGCGTTTCTGCGTGCCTGCTTCAGTCAGCGTCAGCACGCCAGTCGTGAACTCAAACGCCGCGACGCCACGCGCCTTCAAAGCCTTCGCCCGATCTTCGTACCAGTGCAGACGTCCGGCGATCATCAAGTGCAGCACGAGCCACAGATCGCCTTCGGCACCGATGCAGATCCGTTTGCCGAGCCGGCGCAGTTCAACTACCTTCCG
>DASXXL010000462.1:0-3481 GCA_036503085.1 Pyrinomonadaceae bacterium
AGCCGGACCATCATTGAAGAGGTTGCGGAAACCTTCGACATGTTGCCACGACAGAACGCCGGCATGCCGACGGCCGTCGAACGCGAATCGCCCACCAAGATCTTTTCGCCGGCAGGCGAAGCTGAACTGTGGGCCGCCGGAACGGGCGCGGAAAAAGAAAGCTGACGCTGCGGCAAGTCGTAGCGCGGAAGCAACGCCAAAGGCGTTCGCGATTTATAGCCCAAGGGTTAGAACCCCTGGATTTGAAAAGACAGAGGTGAGAACGCTGAAAGCGTTAATTAATTCTTTCAGGGTTGACCCGATTGATAACGAGTTTCCCAGGGTTGAAGCAACCCTGGACTGAAACCAGAAACGCCTTCGGCGTTCTGGTTTGAACTAGAAAACGCGTTCAGCGTTTCGCCTGAGAGGTGACTAATGGGAAGAGTATTCGACGCGATTAGAAAATCCAGCGCTGCTGATGACGGCAACGCGGCTAAACGACAACCACCAAAGAATCCCGAGCGCCGTAGCGAAGGATCCGGCATCGCCGGTTCACCTTCCGCCAAAGAGGTCGAGGAGCAGCTATTCGCTTCGTCAACCATCATGGCTATCTCGAAAGAGGCCTCGAAAGAGGCGGCGCACACTTCAGCGTCCTCTGCGCACACTGCGGATGTACCCGACGGGTCGGCACTCCCCGCCGGATTTGCTTCGCGTGATGCTGGGGCAACTTTGGACGCTGCCGGGGCGACGCGCGCCGGAGGATTTGTCAGCTATGACATTTCTCCTGCGCGCGTCGAACCACATCTCGTCGCGATTAGCCAGCCGCGTTCGGCCTACTGCGAACAGTTTCGCGCTCTGCGCACGCGCATCCTGCAAGCCGGTGAGCGCCTGCAGATGCGCGCGTTCGTCATCACCAGCGCGGGCGTCGGCGAAGGCAAAACTCTGACAGCGTTGAACCTCGGTTGGCTCCTCGCCCAAACCGACGGCGTGCGCGCGCTCGTGATCGACAGCGATCTGCGCCGCCCGTGCGCCACCGATTACTTCGGCATCGACGCGAACGTCGGCCTTTCCGAAGTGCTCGGCGATCAAATTAACCTCGAAGACGCCATCGTTCGACTCGATCCCGCCGGTCTTTACCTCCTGCCCGGCGGACGGCCGCGCGACGACGTTGCCGAACTTCTTTCCGGACCGAAATACACGCGCGTGCTCAACGAAGCGCGCCGCATGTTCGACTACATCATCATCGACGCGCCGCCGCTCGGCATCTTTACGGACGCAAACGTACTGATGAGTCGCGCCGATGGCGCCATGCTTGTCGTACGCGCCGGCAAAACTCGTTATTCCGTCGTCGACAAGCTGCTCGAACAGATCCCCCGCGAGCGCGTGCTCGGCGTCGTGCTCAATCGTGCTGAAGAGCAGCCCGAAGCAACGAGCTACTACTACCAGTATCGCTATTCAAAACGCGACGCTGGAGTTCAGGCCGGCAAGACCAATGGGAACGGAACTCCGATACCTGGCGGTCATCCGGAAGAGGAGGTCGCAATCATTCAGTGAGAGTGCTCCGCGTAAATGGGCGCACCCTGCTGCTGCTTTTCGGTGAAGCAGCACTGGTCTACATTGCGATCATCGCCGCGGTCTATCTCCGCGTCGGTACCGTGAACGCTTATTACGAGCTCGTAATGAAGCACGCCTACTGGAAAGCCGGCGTGGCGACGGGTTTTTGTATCGCGGCTTTCTACCTCTTCGATCTTTACGACTTCGTCGTGATGCACGATCGCCGCGAGCTCGTGTTGCGGCTCGTGCAGGCACTCGGTCTCGCCTGGATCGCGCTTGCACTCTCTTTCTACTTCTATCCGGCGTTGATGCTGGGCCGCAGCATCGCGCTGATCGCTTTGCCGCTCGCGTTGACGTTCATGGTCGCGTGGCGCGTGTCGATTCACTGGGTGCTCGGCCATCCGGGTTTTGGCGAACGTATTCTGATCGTTGGTTCGGGCGACGCCGCCGTCGAAGTCGCGCGCGAAGTTTTGAACCGGCCTGACGCGGGTTATCGCGTCGTTGGTTTCATCGGCACTGATTCCGAACTTCTCGGCAAGAGCCTTATCAATCCGCGTGTGATTGGTTTGACCGACGATCTCGGCGAGATCGTTGCGCGTGAAGACGTCGATCGCATCGTCGTAGCGATGGGTGAGCGTCGCGGACAGTTTCCGACCGACAAACTGCTGCAACTGAGTTTGACCGGAAGTGTTTCGATTGAGGAAGGCGCCGCGTTTTACGAGCGCATCACGGGACGAGTTTCGCTGAGCATGATTCGTCCTTCGTGGCTGATCTTTACCGGCCCCGGACGACAAAAACGATTTGCTTCGTTCGCGCGCACGGCAGTTCATCGTCTCGCTGCTTTGATCGCCGCGCTGCTCGCGCTGCCGATCATCATCGTGACGGCAATTCTCATCAAACTCGAATCGCGTGGTCCAGTCTTTTACAAACAGGAACGCGTCGGTAAGAACGGACGCCCATTTGTGCTGACGAAGTTTCGCTCGATGCGCGTCGACGCCGAGAAGGAAGGACCGGTTTGGGCGCAGAAAGGCGACGATCGCACGACGCGCGTCGGCCGCGTCATTCGCAAGATTCGCATCGACGAGATTCCGCAGTTCTGGAACATCCTCAAGGGCGAAATGAATTTCGTCGGCCCGCGACCTGAGCGGCCGCATTTCGTCGCGCAGTTGGCTGAAGAGATCCCCTATTACGAACAGCGCCATCTGATTCCGCCTGGACTTACTGGTTGGGCGCAGATCAAGTATCCCTATGGCGCATCCATCGAAGACGCGCGGCAGAAGCTGCAATACGACCTGTTCTACATCAAAAATCACGGGCTGGTCTTCGATGCAATTATCTTGTTTGAGACCGTGAAGATCATTCTGTTTGGCCGCGGGGCCCAGTGATCGTTCGCGGCTTGGAGGTGAAGATGAAGAAGAACGACAAATTGACGGCGTTGGGAATCGTAGTGGTCCTACTCGCGGCCACGATCAGTATCGCGGCTCAGACGCAGGACGATCAGCAAAAAGCGCGGCCGCGCACGACAGCGACGGCGCAAAAGCCCGCCGATCGGCTCGAACCTGATGATACATCGCGTCCGCCCTCGGACATTTCCGACGACATCACCGCTAATCGCAAAGAGCAGATGTCGGAAGCCGCCGCGGTTGATCCCTACTACAACAACTTCTTCAGCACCTACAAGCTGGGACCGGAAGACGTGATCTCGATCGAGGTCTTCAATCAGCCGCGCTATTCACGCTCGGGCGTCACGATTCCGCCGAGTGGCCGCATTTCACTCGCGCTGATTCCGGGCGGCGTTTTCGTCAACGGCAAGACCGTCGACGAGGTGGCCGAGATCGTCAAGAAAAAATACGACGAGTTCATCATCGATCCGCAAGTGACGGTATCGATCGATAAAGCCGGTTCTTACCGCTACAGCATCATCGGCGACATTGCGCAACCCGGAGTT
>DASXXL010000463.1:0-4819 GCA_036503085.1 Pyrinomonadaceae bacterium
ACCAAACAGTCACGATCAGATGCTCGCGGTGATGAAAGTCGGCCGCGCGGATAACACAGCTTTCAAAATCACGAACAAGCCGTTCAATTTCTTCGGGTGAGTCGTACATTTTTATCTCCTCAACAAAAAGCGAGGCGGGCCGAAATCTCGACCCGCCTCGCGGTTCCTCAAATTTTCTAAACGGCTTTACTTGCCGACCTGGTTCGCCTGCGACGTCAGTCTCGACTTGTAACGCGCTGCGGCATTGGCGTGCATCACGCCCTTCTGCACCGATTTATCAATCACGGAAATCGCCTCGGGCAGTACCGCCTGCACTTCCTGCGCCGATCCCGACGTGAGTGCCGTCCGCACCTTCTTGATATAAGTCCGGACCTTGGTACGATGTCCCTTATTAATCGCGCGGCGCTTCTCGTTCTGCCGCACCCGTTTCTCTGCTGATTTATGATTCGGCATAAGTGGCGAAGTATAGGGAGCTGACCGGCCAGTGTCAAGCTGCCGACCGGTCACACGGATGACACAGATCCATGCTAATCTGAAGGCCAATGATAAAGATTGAGCTGCCGCCAAGGGGCTTGGAGACGCTCTTCGGCGTTCACGACCAGAACATCAAGTACCTCGAATCGCTACTTGACGTAAGAATTGACGCGCGCGGCCAGGACGTTTCCATCGACGGCGATCCAGCTGACGTCGAAACTGCCCAACGCATCCTCGAAGATTTTTCCGACCTCTTCAAAGAAGGAAAACACTTCACCGATAAAGAGCTGCGCGAGGCATTTGCGCAGATTGCCGAAGACCGCGCCTTCAGCCTGCGCGACTACTTCACCAAGGCCCGTTTCAATCCCGCCGGCAAGAAGCAGGTCGCGCCGAAGTCGGCGAACCAGCGCAAGTACATTCAGGCGATTCAGGAAAAGGACGTCGTGTTTGGCATTGGCGTCGCGGGCACGGGCAAGACGTATCTCGCCGTCGCGATGGCCGTTCAGGCGTTGATGCAGAAGCAGGTGAATCGCATCGTGCTCGCGCGACCGGCGGTTGAAGCGGGTGAGAAACTCGGCTTTCTGCCGGGTGATCTACAAGACAAGGTCGATCCGTATCTGCGTCCGCTTTACGACGCGCTTTTCGACCTCATCGATTACGAACGCGTCACGCGCTTGCTCGAGAAACGAGTCGTGGAAGTCGCGCCGCTCGCATTCATGCGCGGCCGCACGCTCTCCGATGCGTTCATCATTCTCGACGAAGCACAAAACACGACCAGCGAACAGATGAAGATGTTTCTCACGCGCATCGGTTTCGGTTCGAAGGCCGTGATCACCGGCGACGTGACGCAGGTCGATCTGCCGACCGGCAAACGCAGCGGTCTGATCGAAGCGCAACGCATTCTCGCGGACATCGAAGGGATCGAGTTTGTTTACTTCACTGATAAAGACGTCGTGCGGCACAAGCTGGTCCAGATGATCATTCGCGCTTACGAAGAGCAAACACGCAAGAGCCAGATGTAGCGAACGATGATCGAGGCTGTTAATCGTCAGCGGAAAATTAAGATCGACACTGAAGCGTGGGAAACGTTCGCGGCGCGGGCCGTCGAAGCGATAGGTCATGAGGAGTCCTCAGCCACGATTGCTTTTGTTTCCGACAAAGCTATTCGACAACTCAACCGACAGTTTCGTGGCGTCGATAAAGCAACGGACGTGTTGTCGTTCCCTGTTGACGACGAAGACAAATCGAATCTCGGCGACATCGCGATCTCTGTCGAGACCGCAGCCCTGCAAGCCAAAGAAAACGGATTGACGTTTGAAGGCGAAGTAGCGCAGTTGATCCTGCACGGGCTGCTGCACCTTTCGGGTTACGATCACGAAACAGACAACGGCGAGATGAATCGCCTGGAGTTGCGGCTGCGACGAAAACTCCAAATATAGAATAGAAGTGAACTTCTTCTCTGTGTACCTCTGTGTTCTCTGTGTCTCTGTGTTTACTAGTATCTTTGTAAAACAAAACCACAGAGACACGGAGAACACAGAGGGACACAGAGAAGAAGTTTACGAGTGGACTTAAAACCCTTACTATTCCTCTCATCGATGGAACTTGAAATAGGGCTGACGCTCCTGCTGCTGATACTGCTCTCCTTGCTGGCCACGGTGGACATGGCCTTCGGTCAGCTAAGCGACGTCGGGCTGCGCCGCCTCATCGGCGAGAACGGTGACAAGCCCGAGCCACGCTCGCGAGTATTCCTGCGACAAGTTCTCGAAAACCGCCCGCGTTTCGGCTTCGCACTCTCCGCGATGATCCAGGTCCTGCTGGTCATCGTCGCCGTGCTAATCACTTCGATCTCTTTGAACCTCTTTCCCGAACCGCGCTGGGTACTGGTGGGACTCGTGGCTGGTTTGCTCCTCGCCGGTATTTTTCGACAGATCATTCCGCTCTTCATCGCCACGCAAAACCCCGAGGGCACGCTGCTGTTTCTGTTGCCCGTCATCCGGCCGTTCTTCCCGATCATGGCCTTCATCGCCGACCCGTTTCAGCGTCTCTTCGATCGCTCGCGTCGCAAAGACCACGTCACCGAAACCGGCGAACCGGAAGAAGAGGCGGACGACAGCGGCGATCTGCAAGCGCTGATCGACGTCGGCGAAGCGGAAGGCATTCTCGAAGAAGAAGAAGGCGAACTGATTCACTCGATCATCGAGTTTGGCGACACGCGCGTAAGCGAAGTGATGACGCCGCGGCCCGACATCGTCGCCGTGCCCGACACCGCCACCGGTCGTGAAGCGCGCAACATCATTCTCGAGTCGAAGTATTCGCGCCTGCCGGTCTATCGCGAACAGATCGATAACGTCGAAGGCATCATCTACGTGCGCGATCTGCTGCTGTGCTGGGCCGAAGGACACGAAGACGAAAACATTCGGCCGCTCGTCCGTCCGGTTTACTTCGTGCCGGAAACGAAACCCGTCGCCGACCTGCTCGAAGAAATGCAGAAGGCCCACGTCCAACTCGCGATCGTGATCGATGAGTACGGCGGTGTGTCCGGCCTCGTCACCGTCGAAGACATTCTCGAAGAGATCGTCGGCGAGATCGAAGACGAAGACATCGCGGGCGAAGAGTTGGAAGAGATCGTGCAGGAGCCTGACGGTTCTTATATCGTGCCCGGCTCGACCGAGATCGGAAAGATCGAGCGCATCTTCGCGATGGAGATCGAAGACGACGATTTCACTACCATCGCCGGTCTCGTGATCAACGAACAAGGAAAAGTTCCGGACGCCGGCGAGCGGCTCAACATTCGCGGCCTCGGAGTTGAAGTGCTGGACGCCGACGAACGGCGCATCAATCGTTTGCGAGTAAAAGCTGAACCCAAGGTAGAAACAGAAGAGGCGGATGAAAACCAAAAGCAAATTCCTGCGGGGAAAAAGAATTGATCCGGCGCCGATAGCGAAAGAGATCTCGGCGGCGGACCTGATCGACGAATCATTTCTGGCTTACAACGCCGCGCGTTTGCGCGAAGCTTGCCAGTTGTTCACGCAGAAGATGCTCGAACCGGAAGTGACGGTGGGCCTCTCGCTCACGGGCGCGTTGACGCCCGCCGGGCTCGGCATTTCCGCGCTCATTCCGCTCATCAAAGCCGGCTTTATTGACTGGATCATTTCCACCGGCGCGAACCTTTATCACGACACGCACTTCGGCATCGGTCTCGCGATGCATCTCGGTAACGCGCAAACGTCAGACATCGTCCTGCGCCAGGAAGAAGTCGTGCGCATCTACGACATCTTCTTCGACTACTCCGTGTTGCTCGATACCGACGCATTCTTCCGTCGCATCATCGAAGGCCCGGAGTTTCAGCGCGCGATGTCAACGGCGGAGTTTCATTACCTCTGCGGCCGTTACGTGCACGAGCGCGAACAGAAGCTCGGCATCAAAGACAAATCGCTGCTCGCTGTTGCTTACGAATACGGCGTGCCGATCTACACGTCGTCACCCGGCGATTCGTCGATCGGCATGAACGTCGCGGCGAAAGCGTTGCAAGGCAACAAGCTCGCTTTCGATCCGTCGCTCGACGTAAACGAAACCGCATCGATCGTGCTCGCCGCAAAACGCGGCGCGTACAAATCAAAAAACGGAAAAAGAAAAACGAAAGGCCTTTCCGCAGTCTTCATTCTCGGCGGCGGCTCGCCAAAAAATTTCCTTTTGCAAACTGAACCACAGATTCAGGAAGTGCTCGGCATCGACGAACGCGGTCATGATTACTTTCTGCAAGTGACCGACGCGCGGCCTGACACGGGTGGTCTTTCGGGCGCTACACCAGGTGAAGCAGTGTCGTGGGGCAAGGTGGATCCGGATCGACTTCCCGATGCAGTTGTGTGTTATGTGGATTCTACTGTGGCGCTTCCGCTCATTACCGCTTATGCTCTTACCCGACACGAACCACGTGAACCCAAGCGTCTTTACGAGAAGCGCGAGGAGTTCATGAATCTGCTGCAAGCCGAATACAAAAAATCAAAGCGACGCTAAGTTGAGGAGCGATCATGGGAGACACCACTGCGGGCCACAAGCCGAGGGTTTATTACGATTGCGTTAAATGTCCGGCGTTCTGTTGTTCAGTGTACGAACGCGTGCAAGTGACGCCGCGCGACATTCGCCGGCTCGCGCGACACTTCGGCGTGACGGAAGAAGTCGCGACCGTGCGTTACACGAAGATGTATGAGAAGGAAAGGGTGTTGCGTCGCAAGCGCGATGTCCTGTTTGGTGAGACCTGCCAGTTCCTCAACCAGGAGACGCGCGGCTGCGGCATCTACAACGCGCGGCCGGCAGTATGTCGTGAATATCCGATCACCAC
>DASXXL010000464.1:0-10904 GCA_036503085.1 Pyrinomonadaceae bacterium
TTCTGCAAAGCGAAGAGCACTTGAAAGACGGGCGAGCGACTAAGATCGCGCTCGGGTTGCAGTTCTTCCACGAGCTTCTCAAACGGCAGATCCTGATGCGCGTAAGCGTCGAGCGCCGTCTCGCGCACACGCCGCAAGTGATCGGTGAAAGTCGTCTCAGAGTTGAGCTGGCTGCGCAGCACGAGCAGGTTCACGAAGAAGCCGATCAACGGTTCGAGATCCTGCCGGCTGCGATTCGCGACCGGCGTCCCGATCACGAAATCTTCCTGGCCCGTGTAGCGATAGAGCAGCGTCTGGAAAGCCGCGAGCAGCGTCATGAAGAGCGTCGCTCCCTGCTGGCGGCTGGCGGTTTTCAGTTTCTCGGTCAGTGCGGCGCCGAGATCGAACTGATACGTTGCGCCCTGATAGGTTTGGACCGGCGGACGCGCGCCTTCGGCGGGCAAGTCGAGCACGAGCGGCGCGCCGTCGAGTTGTTTTTTCCAGTAATCGAGGAGCGTGTTCGTTGTCTTGTCACTGAGCCAACGCTGTTGCCAACCGGCGAAGTCCGCGTACTGCACTTTCAGATCAGGCAGCAGCGCAGGTGTATTGCGCGAAAACGCTTCGTAGAAGACGCCGATCTCTTTGATCAGTAACCCGATGCTCCACTCGTCACTGACGATGTGATGCATCGTGAAGAGGACCACGTGCTCCTGTTCTGTTAGACGCAACAGCGTGGTGCGAAGCAGCGGGCCGTGGCCCAGGTCGAACGGCTTTTGTGCTTCCTCTACGGCTAAGCGCCGGATCTCTGTTTCGCGGTGATCGGGTTCGAAGTGCTCGAGATCGACGATCGGCAACGGCGATTCAACTTCAGCCGCGATAACCAGTCGCACCTCTTTGCCATTGCCGATGAACGTCGCTCGAAGCGCTTCGTGCCGCCGCAGCACTTCGTCGAACGATCGTTTCAGCGCCGCGATGTCGAGTGGCCCACGCAGGCGCACAGCGCCGCCGAGGTTGTAGAACGGGTTGCCGGGTTCCATCTGGTCCAGGAACCACAAACGCTGCTGCGCAAACGAGAGCGGAAGCTTCTCTTCTCGCGGCAGAATCTCGATCGGTGGCGCGTCCAGCTTTCGCCCGCTCTTAAACTCTTCTTCGACGCCGAGGGCTAACTCGCGAATCGTCGGCTTGCCGAACAGCAGTCGCAGCGGTAATTCGAGTTTGAAAGCATCGCGCAAGCGCGAGATGACTTGCATCGCCAACAGTGAGTGGCCGCCGAGCTCGAAGAAGTCGCTGTCGATCCCGGCGCGCTCGATGCCCAACACTTCCTGCCACACGCCCGCGATCAACTCTTCGGTCGGTGTTCGCGGCGCGATGAAGTTTTCTTCGTTGATCGCCGCGCCGAGCTCGAGTTGCGCAAGCTGCCGCCGATCGACTTTTCCGTTTAGCGTGAGCGGCATCTCGGTGAGCAGGACGAACGCCGCCGGAATCATGTACGAAGGCAGCTTCTCTTCGACAAACTTGCGCAACTGCGGCACGAGCCGCGATGCGAGCTTGCCGCGAGATGGATTATTCGCGTAGCTGGTCCAGGACTTGGATTTATCCGCGGGCGAGAGACACGCAGCGATGGCGGAATCGATGCTCGTGGCGGAGCCGTTGGAGGTGCGTTTCAGCACGACTTCGAAAAAGCCCGTGCGCGTCGAGTCATCCCAGATCACTTCGACGAGATACGGCAGCGATTCGCTCAACGTCCAGAAGTCTTCCGGCTCCATTCCCTGGCCCTTGGGCGCCGCGGAGAGCAGCGTGTGCAGGTCGCTGACGTTTTCTTCCGGCGACATGTTAGCGAGCGTGTCGACAATCGCTTGTTGCGATTCACCGCGCGCATTCGGCACTTCGACGAGATGCAACACGTCAGGCTGCTCCGCGGCCAGCAGCGATTCCAACTGTGCGACCGAAAGATTTTCTCGCTGCCAGTTCAGCCGCGTGTATTCACCATCCGGCGCGACAGGGTCGTCGATCTTGAGCAGCACGTCGTAACGGAATCTCCAAAGCTCGTTTTGATAGCGGCCGCGTTTATGACGCACCTGGACGTGCGCGATCGCCGGCAAGTGATGCCGCAACGCGTAGAAGAACGCCGGTGCGATCACGAGCTCCTCTTCCTGGGCGATGCTCTTTTGTATCCGCTGCCGCAGTTGGGCCACCGAAACATCCGCCGAGGCGTGTTGCAATTGAATCGAGCCGTGCAGCGCTTCCTGCGAGAGAAGATTGCGTATGTCGCCGAGGAAGATCGTGCCGCCCGGTTTAACCAGCCTTGCCGCGCGCTCCAAAATACGCAGCAGGTAATTGACGTCCGGGAAGTACTGGACGACTGAATTAAGAATTACGGTGTCGAAGGTCTTGTCTCCGAATCCCGTGAATTCGTCAGCCGCTCGTTGAAACAGCTTCACGTGGTCCAGCTTGCGCGCGGCGCAGATCCGTTCGACATTCGTGAGCGCATTCGGTGAAAAGTCAGTGGCGCAATACTGGTCGCAATGAGGAGCGATGCGCGCGAGCAGTAGTCCGGTGCCGCAGCCGATTTCGAGCACGCGCTTCGGCTTGAGACTGAGAACGCGCGCCACTGTCTGGTCCACCCACTGCCGCATTTCTTCCGGCGGAATCGGCGCGCCCGTGTAGCTGCTGTTCCAGCCGGCGAGATTGAACGTGGGATCTGTTTGCGTCGAACCACCGCTGTAAGTCTCGTCCCAGGTGCTCTGCCATTGTGAAGTCACTTCGGCGTGTTGTTCGGAAGTCTGCTCCGGCAACGCTTCAGTGTCCGGGACGACGTAAGCCACGAGACGTTTGTCGCCGCGCGCATCTTCATGCACGGTGACAACGGCTTCACTGACGGCTTCGTGTGCTTCGAGCACCGCTTCAATCTCGCCGAGTTCGATGCGAAAGCCGCGCACTTTGACCTGGTTGTCGACGCGCGCGATGTATTCGATGTCTCCGTTCGACAGGCGGCGGACGAGATCGCCCGTGCGGTACATGCGCGAACCGGCAAGAGCGCTGTAAGGATTCGGCAAAAACTTCTCAGCGGTTAGATCCGCTCGGCCGCGATAACCACGCGCGAGACCTGCCCCGCCAATGTACAACTCACCGGCGACGCCTTCAGGGACGAGCCGCGCCTGTTCGTCGAGCACGTAGAGTTGTGTGCGAGTGATCGGCTTGCCGATGGGAACGTTGTCTCCGGCGGTGACACGCCACACGGCCGACCAGATCGTCGTCTCGGTTGGACCATAGACGTTCCAGACTTCTTCCGTGCGGTCCAACAAGCTATCTGCAAGCGCGCGGCCCAAAGCCTCGCCGCCACAGAACAGTTTCAGTCCAAGCTTGCCATGCCCATCATCAGAGGCTGTGGCTTGCCAACCGGATTCGATCAACATGCGCCACGTCGCCGGTGTTGCCTGCATGGCAGTGATGTTGTGGCGCTCGAGCGCCGACGATAACTGCGCCGCGTCAATAGCAGTTTCGCGGCTGGCGAGGACCAACTGCGCGCCCGTGATCAGCGGCAGGAAGATCTCGAGTGCGGCGATGTCGAAGGAAAGCGTCGTGACGGCGAGTAGCGTGTCGCTACGCTTTAGTCCGGGTGCTTGGGCCATCGAGAGCAAGAGGTTGCTCACCGCCGCGCGCGGAATTTGCACGCCTTTCGGTATGCCCGTTGAGCCGGACGTGTAGATGACGTACGCCAGGTTCTGATCCGAAACTTCGAGCGCGGGATTGTCATCGCGTTGCTCTGGAAGTAGATCCGATCCCGCCTCCAGGTAGACGAACTCGATGTCTTCCGCGTCCCACTTGTCCGCGAGCGAAGGCTCCGTAACCAAGACGTGCATCTTCGAGTCGCGCACCATGAACGAGAGTCTCTGCGACGGATACGCGGGATCGAGCGGCAGATACGCGCCGCCCGCTTTGAGTATCCCCAACAACGCCACCACCATCTCGACTGAACGCTGCAAACAGACACCGACGATCACTTCCGGTCCGACGCCGAGCGCTCGCAAGTAATGGCTTAATCGATTAGCGCGCGAGTTCAGCTCCGCGAAAGTGAGCGTCGTCTGCTCGAAGACAAGAGCCGTGGCGAGAGGTGTTTGCTCGACTTGAGCTTCAAATAATCGATGCAGACACGTTTGCGAATGATCCACAACGTCGTCTTCACCCGACTCAGCTATCAATCGCTCACGTTCCGGGGCCGTCAAAATATTCACATCCGAAAGACGACACTGCGGCTTCGCAACCATGCTTTCCAGCACGGTGCGCAAGTGATCGAGCGTCCGGACAGCCACGCCGTGATCGAAACGAGCTGAATCGTAGAAGAGCTTCAACAACAGCCGCTGCCCCTGGTAGACCATCAACGTCAGCGGATAGTTTGTATGAGCGATCGGACGAATGTCGCGCACGCGCACGTTGCCAAAGTTCTCTACTCCAAGCGCGTCGCCAAGATAATTTTCGAAGATATAAATGCTCTCGAACAGCGGCAGCTTGCGCGGCACTTCACTCCAACCCTGAATTTGGACCAACGGGCTAAACTCAAACTGCCGCGCTTCAACCTGGTGCGCTTGTATCGCTTGCAACCAGTCCGTCAGCAACTCATCGCCGGATACGCTCACGCGCACGGGCAGCGTGTTGATGAACAACCCGATCATCGTCTCGATGCCCGGCAGATCAGCCGGACGGCCCGAAACCGTTGCGCCGTAAACGACCTCACGCTCGCCGCTGTAGCGACTCAATAACAACGCCCAGCCCCCTTGGACCATCGTGTTAACTGTCAACTTATGCTGCGCGGCGAGTGAGTTGAGCGCGGCGGTCAGTTCTGACGAGAGTGCGAGTTGCACTTCACCGTCGTCGGCGCCCGCGCCGTTCGCGTGCGAACGCGCGAGTGCGAGCGGAGTTGGAGCGGTGAAGCCGCGCAGCGTGTTGCACCAGAACGATTCCGCGTCGCTCAGACTCTGCCGCTTCAACCAGGCGATATAATCCTGATAAGGTCGCGGCCGCGGGAGCTCGAGCCGTTCACGTTTTTGCAGCGCGGCGTAATGCGCGAAGACTTCTTTAAGCAGCAGCGCGAGCGACCAACCGTCGAGCAGGATGTGGTGGTAACTCCAGATGAACTCGTAAGCGTCGTCTGCCGTGCGCAGCAGCGCACAACGCATTAGCGGCGCTTTTGAAAGCACGAAGCCCGTTTGTCGATCGCGTTCGAGATATGCTTCAACATGCTCGTGCCGTGCTGACGAAGACAGCCCGCGCCAATCCTCTTCCACCCACGGCAGCGAGACTTGCGGATGCACGACTTGCAGCGGTTGTTTGCGATGCTCCCAGACGAACGCAGTGCGCAGGATCGCATGGCGGTCCATCACGCGCTGCCACGCCTCGCGCAAACTGGCCGCGTCCAGTTCGCCTTCGAGCACGCAACGCACCTGATGAAAATAGACGCCGGAATCAGGAGCATAGATCGTGTGGAACAGCATGCCCTGCTGCATCGGCGAGAGCGGATAAATGGCGTCTATCTGCCGGCTCTTTTGCATTCGCTTTGCTAAACCTTGTGCTGGTTGACGGAGAGTTAATGAGGTGAGGTGGTGATTCTTGTTCTCGGTGGGACTAGCAGGGTCGGGCGCGAGACCGTGAAACTACTCGCGGCGAGCGGCCGGCAAAAAGTTCGCGTGCTCGTTCGCGATCGCGCGAAGGCCGCGGCGTTCAGCGGCGCCGGCGTCGAAGTCGTCACTGGTGAGATGACGGATCCTGCATCGCTGGCTCAGGCTCTGCGTAATGTCGAACGTGTCTTCACGATTCCACCCAACGTTCGCGACCAGGCCGAGATGGAAAGTCGCATTTATCACGCCGCCCAACGAGCGGGCGTCAGTCACATCGTCAAGCTGTCTACCGTGAAAGCCGCTCTCAGTTCGCCCTGCTATTTTTTTCAGCAACACGCACTCGCGGAGCAGAGCCTCAAAGATTCCGACGTTGCGTTCACGATTCTGCGTTGTAACTCTTTTATGCAAAATCTGCTCTGGTTTGCGGCAGAGATCAAAACGAAGAGCAGCTTCTCATTGCCGATGGGTACGGCGAAGACCGCGCCTTTGGACATTCGCGACGTTGCCGCAGTTGCGTCGGCGATCCTCCACAAAGGCGAAGCTCATTACGGCACGACCTACAACATCTCTGGTCCCGAGAAACTTTCTTTCGCGAAAATCGCGCAAATACTCTCGGCCGCTACCGGCAAGCAGGTCGAATATCGCGACATTGATCCCGCGGAGTTTTTGCAGATGTTGCTGCGCACTGAAATACCAGCTTGGTACGCCGAAGCAGTGACAGCATCGTGGAGTGTTGCACGAGCAGGTGAACCAATCGTCACGAGCGTCGTCGCCGAACTCACAAAGAAACCACCACTAACATTCGCACAATTCGCCCGCGATTACGCTGAACAGTTTCAGCGATGACCGTCGATGATCTCGTCTTCGAGCTGGCACGCTTCATCGATGATCAGATCGTAAAGCGCCGTGACGAACACTTCGCGCAATCCCCTCGCCCGTCCTCTTTCCGCCGCGCGTTGCTTCACTTCCTGCACGCGCGCCGTTTGCATCATCGGAATGCCCGTCGACTTCTTGTAGCCCGCGACCTGGCGGCAGATCGCGAAACGACGCGCGAACAAAGTGACGATTTGATCGTCGAGCGTGTCGAGTTCGGCTCGCCACAGTTGCAGTTTGTCCATCTGAATCGCTTGTGCCTCTTATGCCTTGTTGTGGCCCATTATCGCTCGACAACGGCAGGTGAAAACTGTTCGAATGCGTGGCGTAAGGCTTTCGCCTTCAGGATGATTTCGTCCCACTCCGCCACCGGATCTGACAGCGCCACGATTGCGCCGCCGACGCCGATCGATACCGCGTCGTCTGCGAACACGGCAGTTCTGATGACGATATTCAAATCGGCCGCGCCGTTCAACGCGAGATATCCGATCGAGCCGGAGTAAATACCGCGCGCTTCGTCTTCGAGATCGTCGATGATTTCCATCGTGCGCACTTTCGGCGCGCCCGTCATCGAGCCGCCGGGAAATGCTTCGCGCAAACAATCCACCGCAGTCTTGTCGGCGCGCAAATGTCCCGTGATCGTGCTGACCAACTGATGTACCGTCGCGTAACTTTCTACATGCATGAGCTTCGGTACTGAGACCGAGCCGAGACGGCACACTCTCCCGAGATCGTTCCTTAGCAGATCGACGATCATCAGGTTTTCCGAATGGCTCTTCGTGTCATGCGCGAGCCACTCGCGCAGCCGTTCATCTTCCGTCGCGTTTGCGCCGCGTCGCACAGTCCCTTTGATCGGCTTCGTCTCCACGATGCCCGTGGGACTGATCTTGAGGAACCGTTCCATCGACGAACAAGCCACCGCCACTTCCGGAAACTTCAGGTAAGCGGAATACGGCGCCGGATTCACCGCGCGCAGCACTTTGTAATAATCGAGCGCGTTCACTCGCGTCTTCGCCTTGATGCGGTTGGTCAAACAAACTTCGTACGACTCGCCGTCTTTCAAATGCCGCAAGCAGGTGTCGATGTTTTCGAGATAACGCTCGCGCTGCTGAGTCTCCGCAAAATTAACCGGCTCGCTAAAGAGCGACGGCGTAGACTCCGAAGATCGCGCATGAAGCTGCGGCATGATCTCGTCAAACCAGCTCACGGCAGCACGTTCGTCTGACGAATCGCCGAGGTAAAGCAGGTAAACATCCTTCTCCTGGTGATCGATGACGACGCAACGATCGACAGCCAGCAGCGCGCAGTCCGGATGATCCGAATGGTGTTTCGTCTTACAGCCAAGCGCCGCTTTCAACTCATAACCGAAATAACCGACGTAACCGCAGTTGAAATCAAACGGCAAGTCGATCGAAGGTTCGACAGCGCGCCGCGCGATCTCGCGATTCAAGTACGTGAAGAGATCTTCGTTGGAAATGAAGACTTCTGCGCCGCGCCGCACTTCGAGTTCGCGTTTGTGTGCGTAGTAACGGACGGTTTCGCTCTCTTCGGCGGAAGCGCCGCCGCAAATCGAGAAACGCGCGAGGCCTTGGGAACAAAGACTGCTGTCGAGCCAGAACGCCGTCTCCTCACCGGCGAACAGGTTTGTGAAAACGTGAACCGGATCGACGTCGAGCGACAGGCGCCGCACGAACAGCTTGTAATCGCCCGCAGCGTAACGCTCTGCGACCGGCACAGAAGCAGATCGATCCTGCTCGGCGAGCCGCACGAAGTTTCTCAGGATCGTGCGGCCGTGCTCCGTCGAGATCGACTCCGGGTGAAACTGAACGCCCCACAACGGGCGCGTGCGATGGGCCAAACCCATGATGAGGCCATCTTCGGTCCACGCCGTTTTCACCAGCGACGACGGCAGCGGATCGGCGCAGACGAGCGAGTGATAACGCACGGCGTGAAACGGATTGCTCACGCCGCCGAATAGTTCCGAGTCGTCGTGATAGACGTAGCTGAGCCGGCCGTGCATCGGCTCGGGCGCATGCTGCACGGCGCCGCCGAGGAGATGTCCGATGCCCTGATGCCCGAGACAGACGCCGAGTATCGGGACCTGCAACTCCTGAATGACGCGGCGCGAGAGCCCGAAGTCACGCTCTTTCGCGGGATGGCCCGGGCCCGGAGAAATGATGACGCCGTCGAAATCGAGTCGCAGTAGATCCTCCCAGGCCATACCATCATTTTTGACAACGATGGGTTCGGTCCCCGTGATCTCTCCCACGAGCTGGTAGAGATTGAACGTGAACGAATCGTAATTGTCGATGATGAGCACTTTCATGGTGGTCCAACTATTCAGTACACATCTTCGTTATCCATCGCATCATACAGCTGCCTGATGTTGTCTTCTTCAAACTCGTTGATGTTGCTGCGCTCGAGAAACTCAAACTGCATTCCCGTGTTGCTGTCGCGTCGCGTGAAAGCCTGACGCAGACCTGGCGCGTTGACGATGTCCGTCAACAGGTTTGCATCGCGCTTTTTCAGATCGTCGTGTACTTCGGACAGACCTTCGACGAGCAGCGCGAGATGCTGCACGCCTGGACCATAGTGTTCGATGTAACGCGTGACATTCGACTGCGGATCAGTTCCCATGACGAGCACGAGCGTGAGGTCGCCCGCTTCGACCGCCGCTACTTCCATGCCCGACCTCGAACCCTTCACCGGCCGGCGATCCATCAAACGGAAGCCGTATCGCTTCGTGTACGTCTCGATCGCCGCATCGAGATCGCGAACCGCGATCGCCGCGTGATCGATGCGCACGCCACGCCTGCCGAGAACACTTGTCTCGGTCGCCTCATCTTCGGGCGACATCAATTCTCTTTCGATCTTGCACGACTTCTCGACGATCAAACGGCAGAACCGTTTGACGAAGCCGGGGTCGAGCGTCGTTGAATCAGCAAACGATGAAAAGTGATCGACCGCGGCGTCAATCTCGACGGGCTGCATCACGTCCACATCACTCGCCAGCTTCGCAGCCGCCATTTCGCGGCAGAGCTCGAACCGCTTATCGAGCGCCGCGAGCAACGCGCGATCGGTTTCGTCCAATCTTTCCTGTAATGATTTCAGCTCACTTACTTCTGTTGTTTGTAGCATGGTCGTTTCCGTTCTGATTATTGGTTAGGCGTGCGTAAGGGCGCGAAACTCGTTGAGCACTTCGCGATAGAGCGGATGGCGCATGGTGTTGTACTCCGAGTTCTCAATCTTCGAGAGGGCCCTAATCTCCATCAGCGTTGCGCACAAAAAAGCGCCGTCGAAGTCAGCGAACTCCTGCGGTAAAACAACTCGCTCTTCGACGGCGATTCCTTTTCGTTTAGCGATCTCCAGCACGACTCGTCGTGTGATGCCCGGCAGAAACTCCGGCGAAACCTCGGGTGTGATGAGTCGATCGCCACGTATGAAAAAGACGTTGGCGGCGCTGGCTTCAGTGACCCGGCCGAAGCGATCGAGCATCAGGCCATCATCGAATCCTCGCTGCTCGGCTTCTTTTCGGGTCAGATAACAGTTGACGTAGATGCCGCTGACTTTACAGTGCGTCGGCATCGAGCGCGAAGACACACGTTCGAAAGTTGAGAGACAACACTTCAACGGCGCCTCGTTATCGCGACCCACCAACACGGCGTAGATGCAGAGATCGGCCGGCAGCGCGTCGCCGCCGGTGATGAACAACTCCGGTCCGGCGCGCAACACCAGCGGACGAATGTAGTAAGTGCGTGGTGGGACCACTTCGAGCAATCGCTCGGTGGCTTGCAACAACTCTTCGGTGGTCCAACGCAAGTGCAGCGACATCCGCTCGGCGCCGACGCGCAAACGCTCCAGGTGATCCTGCGCGCGGAAGATGTTGTAGTGATCGTCGTTCCAGTAGGCGACCATGCCGTCGAAGACGCCGGTGCCGATGTTCAGCGAGATTGAAGCGATGGACGGCGAGGCGTCGCGGGCATCGCGGATTTCTCCGTTGAGCCAAACGTGACGAGCAATTTCGCTCATTGTTTTGACCTCGATTAGCCGCAAATAAACAACCAGCGAAGCGCGAAGATCTTCGCCGTGTTTATGTGTGTTTGGTTGTTGGCTTACTGCGGTGCGGCAGTCAGATTGAAGATGCTGTCGTCCACCGTCACGTTGGGTTTGATTTCCGTGAAGCGACGAATCGTGTTGTCGAAGGGAGCAGTGTCTGAGGAGCGAATCGTGAACGGCATTTTGATGCCACCCACGTCCCTGTAATCTTCGAAATCTACTTGTTCGGGCAGAGGTGCGAGTATGGTTTTCGTTGTGAATACTTCGCGCAGGAGCAGCCCTGTCTGGATGTCAAAGTAGAACCGGGCGGTGTGGTTTGGATCGGGCCGCGTCGCCAACACGTAAGCTTCGCGATCGCCGATCTTGTCAGTGCCGACCACG
>DASXXL010000465.1:0-3823 GCA_036503085.1 Pyrinomonadaceae bacterium
CTGAATCCCACGCGGGCCGCCTTCTTGAACGTGCTTCGTTCGTGGGGCGCAGACATTTCCGAGACTGACTTCCATCTCGAACGTAACGAGCCAGTCGGGACGATCAAAGTGCGTGGCGGTATTGGCCGCGCAACGCACGACAACCAACGAGTTCTTGAGGGAGCTATCGTTCCCTCACTAATCGACGAGTTACCGTTGCTGGCGGTCGTAGGGACACAGATACAAGGCGGGATAGAAATCCGCGATGCCGGTGAGTTGCGCTTCAAGGAAAGTGATCGCCTCGCAACCACCGTCCGAAACTTGCAGGCGATGGGCGCCGAAGTAATCGAACTTGCTGCGGGACTCCGTATTAGTCGGCCGACAAACCTCCACGGCGCAACCATCGACTCATTCGGCGATCACCGCATCGCCATGGCGTTCTCCGTCGCCGCGCTCATCGCCGACGGCGATACCGAGATTCGCGGCTCGGAAGCCGCCGCAGTCTCCTTTCCCGAGTTTTTCGAATTGCTCGATTCGTTAGTCGAAAGATGAAGCCCGACGGACCAATCGTCATCATCGGTTTTATGGCTTGCGGCAAAACGGAAGTCGCGCGCGCGCTCGCCGCGCGCCTCAATCTCGCTCTCGTCGATCTCGATGACAAAATCGCCACACTACACGGACGCACCGCCGCCCAACTCATCGATGAAGAAGGCGAACCAGCCTTTCGCGCCATCGAAACACAAACACTCAGCGAGGTCCTGAAAACCCACACCCGCAGCGTGATCGCGCTCGGCGGCGGCGCGTGGATCACCGACGAAAATCGAAAGCTGATTGCGGCCCATGGAGGTATGACGATTTGGCTCGACACGCCTTTTGAAGTTTGCTGGCAACGCATCGAATCAGCCGCGGAAGATCGTCCACTCGGACGCACGCGCGCGCAAGCCGAAGAACGTTTTCATAGTCGCCGGTCCATCTACCAACTCGCCGCCATTCACATCAACGTTATGGGCCACGAAGCCGTTGACGACGTCGTCACGCGCATTACAATCGCTCTCGAAAACACGCGCGAATAATTTCAACTGGTGCTAGAATCTCAGCCGTTTCAAACCAGAAGGAGCTACTTCCCGCGTGAGCTCACCATTATTCGTTCTGGCTGCCTCCTCCACTGAGGCCAGCGAATGGCGCCACAGTATTTGGCAACAAATGCTGTCGGCGACGATTCCCCAAAAATACAGCAAGACATTTTTCAACGAAGCCGTTTTCGATAACGAATCATGGCCCGACGGCCGCGCGAAGTATGTGCCCAACGGCCTGCGCATGGTCGAAACGTTACTGCTGCGCGAGTACTCGGAAGATGACGTGGTCGTCTGCTACGTGGACCAACTGGAACGGTTCGTTGGCCCAGAGACGAAAGTACTCGCGATCCACGCGCATAATCCGCTCGGCATTTCGTACGCGACCGACGTCTATTCAAAACTCTGCGGCGAAAACCTGATGCCCGTGAACGCACACGAGTTCATCAGGATCGTGACGCATCCGGTGATCAGGAAGTACAAGCCTAAGATCGTCGTGGGTGGGCCAGGCGCGTGGCAACTCGAGAAGGCAGATCGTCTGGATGAGTTTCACATCGACTACTTGATCGATGGCGAGATCGAACGCGTGTTCTCCGATCTCTTCCAGCGCATTCTCGCGGGCGATCCGCAGCTACCGCGCATCGTCAAGATTCCGAAAGAAATGCAGCCGCCGGTCGAAGAGATTCCGGTCGTGCGTCATCGCTCGACGTTCGGTGTTTGCGAGATTACGCGCGGCTGCGGCCGCGGTTGCCAATTCTGTTCGCCGGCTACAAAAGTCGGACGTTCATTTCCACTCGAGCACATCATCGCGAGTGCGGAAGTAAACGCGCGCGAAGGCGCGACCGAAGTGATGCTCGCGTCGGAAGACATGTTTCTCTACGAGCAACTGCCGAACTTCGAAACGAACGTTCCGGCGCTCGAAAAACTCTTCCGCGCCATTGCCGCCGTGCCCGGCGTTGAGACGATTCAAACGTCGCACATCACGATGGCGCCGGTCGTGAAAGATCCGTCGATCATCGAACGGCTAACGCCGCTGATCGTGCCGTATTCGCACGTGCGTCACAAAGCATCCACTCATCCGGAGCAAAAGGTCGCCGACCCGATCATCGGTCTCGAAACCGGCAGCGCGCGCCTCTTCAACACCTTCATGAAAGGCAAGGCGTATCCGTACAAAGCGCATCAATGGCGCGATGTTGTCGTGAAGGGCATGGAGATTCTCAACCGGCACAACTGGTTTCCGTTCTGCACTTTCATCATCGGTCTGCCGGGCGAGACTGACGAAGACACGCGGCAGTCGCTCGACCTGCTTTACGACCTGCGCCACGCGAAAGGCACGTTTGTGCCGACGTTCTTCGTGCCGCTCGAAAACACGCGTATGCAGCGCAGCGACAGCGCGAAGCTGATCGAGATGACCGATTTGCAGTGGGAGTTTTTCTTTACCTGCTGGAAGTACAACCTGGAGTTTTGGCACGGCGGCAGTCGCTCGAGCCTGAAGTTTTCGGCGGGCGTGCCGCTCTACTACGGCCTGCTCGGCAAGAAGTTGTTTGGACAGGGCCTCAAATATCCGCTGCTGCGTTTCGCGGGCGTGCCCGATCGCTTGATGCGCAAGCGACTATACCTCGACTTCACCGGGCACAAGCGCAATCCCAAAGGCATGGATCAGTTTATCGGCGACATCGTGCCTGCGTTCTACAGCGTCCGCGAGAAGGGCCTGAACATGGTCGACGCTAGTTAGGCCACAGATTTACACGAAACACACGGGATCAGAAGTACAAATAAAACGGCCACCCGGTGTTGCTGGGTGGCCGTTGTTGCGGGAAAAGAAACCCTTCCCCCCCTCTCAGAACTTGTACTTCAAAGCAAACTGCATCTGCCGTGACGAACCGGAATCGCCGGTAGCGAAACGCGTGTTGGTAATCACGCCAAAGCTCGTGCTGCCAACTTGGGCCGTGCGACCGGGCTGTCCGAAGTTCGCGTGATTGAACACATCAAACACTTCCCAGCGAAACTCGATGGACTGATGTTCGCCAAAATTCGTGCGCTTGATGAGCGAGATGTCGCTGTTATTGAAGCTTGGTCCAATCACAACGTTCCGGCCCAGGCTGCCGAAGTGGTAAATCGTTTTTCCGTTGATGAACGACACCGGCAGAATCACGACCGAACCCGACGGACACGAACCACCTGGCCGCGGGTCGCAAACGAGATTCGGGAACCACTGCACGCCGATGCCACTGGCGGCCGCTGTCGGTGAAATCGGAATTGGACCACTCACGTCCGGCCGCAGCGTCGCAAGTCCCGTCAAAGAGTTTGCATTCGCAGCAGGTGCTGCACCGACCGCGCCCGCATTACCTGCCAAAAGCGTGACCGGGTTGCCACTCTGCGATTGCGTGATGAATGAAAGCTGCCAGCCTTCTTTGAATTGATTGCCCTTGAACGGCAGTTCATACAAACCACTGACCACAAACCGGTGACGCGCGTCGAAATCTGACAAGCCGCGGTCGCCGCGCAAATTGTAACTGTCTTGCACGGTCACGCCTTGCGAGCTTTGCGAGTTGTAGTCAATCGACTTCGAGAAGGTGTACGAGGCGTTGAACTGAAGTCCTTTGGCCATGCGCTTGTTCGCCGTTACCCAAAGCGCGTTGTAGTTTGAATTGCTCGTGCCCTCGCGGAACGTGATGTTCAACTGCGGCACGCCCGGAGCAATCGGGCTGTTTAGCGACACCGTTGGGAATGGGCGCACCGGATTGAGCGCGGCATTCAGAAACGTCTGA
>DASXXL010000466.1:0-5956 GCA_036503085.1 Pyrinomonadaceae bacterium
AGCCATGTCGTCGCGCCGCTCAAAACGAGACCCACAACGAGCGCCGGCCAGATCATCGTCCATGAACCGACGCCTGCGGCGCGCATCGCGACGATCTCGCTATCGCTGCCCATGCGTGAAAAGCCGATGATGATTCCCGCGAGTGTCGCGAGCGGAATCGAAAAGACGAGCACGCCCGGCAACAGCGCTGCGCCGATACCGCCGAGCACGGAAACCGGCACGTCCGTGTAGACCAACACTTCGGCAAGACGGCTCGCCTGCTGCGCGAACAGCACCGCCGTCAACATCACGAGGGACAGAATGATGTACGGCGTCATCGCGCCGAAGATGTAGCGCGGGATCAGTAAGGAACTTGTTTTTATGCGATGCTTTAACAGTTGTAGCTCACCAGGCAATCCACAGATTACGCAGATTTAGTTTTATCTGTGTAATCTGTGGATGGTTTTACTCTCGGTTGGCGCTCCAGCACACGCCCGATGATTTGAAACGTCAACTCCGCCATCTGCTTCTTCGTCTCGTTCGAAGCTTCTCTCGTTTCAGCAGCGAACTTCGCGGGCGGTAGTTTCTCCATCGCGCGCAACTGCGCATGCAACTGCTTCGAAACTACAGTGCCGCGTTTACCACTGCACTCGGCGCAACGCAGCGATAAATCGTTTCCCAAATAGATCGTCTCATCACTAAACGCGCGATGACAATTTGCACACGCGCGCAGGTCCGGCAGAAAGCCTTCGATCTTCAACAGCCACACTTCGAAATAGCGCAACACCGCTTCCAGATCCGCCGGCGATTCAGACGCGGCTTCGAAACACGCGAGCGCCATGCGATAGAGATTATCGTTTGCCTGGTGCGGCGGCGAAAAGTCGATCAGCAGATCGCCCATGTAAGAGAAGCCCGTGAGCAGCGACGCATTCCCGGAAAGGTTAAAGCGCGATCTCAGGATCTCAGTCTGGCTAAACGAAACGAGCTCTTTGTTTTCCTTCTCGTAATACGTGAGGTTGATAAGCGTGAAAGGTTCGAGAGAAGCGCCGAAACGGTTCCTCAGTTTACGACAGCCCTTCGCGACGCCGCGGATCAGTCCCGCCGAACGACTCAAGCACACGACAATCTTGTCAGCTTCCGCCAGATTGTACGTGCGCAGGACCAGCGCCTCAGTCTCAAATATCGCCATCTCGATTAAAGGCGAGGAGCGATCGCGGCCGCGAGCATCACCACGGAATGAAGTAGAGGATCCAACCGAGCGCGAGGCCGATGACGATGAACTCGGCGAATACTTTCAGCCCGTAGAGCCAGCGTTCTCGCGGCGTGTCTTTGGCCATCGCGCCAAACACCACCGCGGCCAGCGCGGCAAACAAGCACATCACGAGAAAATGTCTCACGAGTGCCTCCCCGCCGCGATGTCAAACGCATCGAGCATCGTCAGGTAATTCAACAAACCCGCGATCAAAAGAAAGGTGTTGCCGTATTCATACGTCGCGCGCGCTGCCTGCACCGGATCGTCAGCAAACCCATAACCAAGCAACCAACAGACGATGTAGAGGATGCCGCTGCCGAGATTCGCGATCATCGGCGGCACTTGCAACAGCACTGACGACCCCTGGCCAGTCTCGAGGTCGAACATGTGCCCGCCCATCGCGAGGCCGATAAAGAAGCTCAACCAGATCACACCACCCATCAACGCCGCGCGGCCCCACTTCTTCAACAGTAGATGCCCGCTACCCGGCAGGAACCAGGCCGCGAGTCCGATGAGCCACGCTGAACCGGGTGTCGGCTCGACGTGCTCAATTTCCAAACGTTCCGACTTAACCAAAATAATTCCTCCGCACCTTATGAATCCGATTAACGTTTTACCTTAGCCGCGTGCCGCCCGCAATCGCGCGTGCTCAGTGTTAACTTTAGCCGTCGGCATGGCGACCTCTCACGATTTACGTTAGCTATCAATAGATCAAAAACGATTCTCTTAACTGCTTGAACTCGAGCAGCGGACGTTCCCACGACTCGCGAATCGCATCGAGCTCGACTCCCTGTTCCAAAGCTTCGCGGATCTTGTTAGTGCCGGCGATCACGTCGAAAGGATTTTTATCGTAGACGTATTCATACGGCGGCACCTTCCAGCGAAAGTCATTCGGGTACATGTCGTGGACCAGCTTCACCATCGCGACGCCGGCGAACACCGGCTCGAACTCATCGCGATTCGTCACGTGAATCTGGACGCCGCCGCAAGTCACGCCTGCATGTTTTTGAAAAGTCGGTTGAAAGCCGCAGCTTCTGAAGAACACGCCGGGCAATGAGAGTGCGTTTAGTTTGTCGGCGTAATCGTCTGCGTCGATGTATGGCGCGCCGATCAATTCAAACGGCCGCGTCGTGCCGCGTCCTTCGGAAACTTGTGTGCCTTCGAAATGAACCGTGCCGGGAAACACTGTTGCCGAATCGAGCGTCGGCATGTTGGGCGAAGGAAGCACCCACGGCGCGTCGGTATCGTCGTGCCAAAACTCTCGCCGCCAGCCGTTCATCGGTACGACTTCGAGATCGCAGTTGATGCTAAAGTGATCGTTGAACATCCGCGCGAGCTCGCCGACTGTCATACCGTGACGCGTCGGTAACGGAAACTGGCCCACGAACGACGCATATTCGGGCTCGAGTATGTTCCCTGCCGCGCTCACGCCGTTAATCGGATTCGGCCGATCGCAGACAACGACGCGTTTGCCGAGCTTCGCCGCTGCTCTCATGCAGTTCGCGAGCGTGTAGACAAAGGTGTAGATGCGGCAGCCGACATCCTGCATGTCAAACACGAGCACGTCGACGTCGCGCAGCATTTCTTCCGTCGGCTCGCGTGTTTCGCTGTAAAGAGAATGGACCGGCAGACCCGTTTTGCGATCGACACCGTGCCCCGTCTCGATCATGTTGTCCTGCACGTCGCCGCGAATGCCGTGTTGTGGACCAAAGAGCGCGCGCAAGTCGACTGCGGGATGACTATGGAGCAGATCGGCCGCGTGCCGAAAACCGTGATCGACCGAAGCCTGATTGCAGACGAGTCCGACGCGCGCGCCTTCCAGCAGCAATGCGCCGTCTTCAAGTAAACTCTCAAGCCCGAGCTCGACTGGTTGCACTGCGTTCTTCACGTTATCTCTTTCGAGAGTTAAGGTCATACTTGAGCTCTCCGCTGGCTTTGAACTTCTTCTCTGTGTCTCTGTGCCTCTGTGGTTTAGTTTTCCTGCAGATCAGTTAACCACAGAGACACAGAGGCACAGAGAAAGCTTACAAGACAGATCCACCGTTCACACTCAACACGTCGCCTGTAATGTGCTCCGCCCACGAAGAGCACAGAAACACGACCGGCCCGGCGATGTCCTCCGGCGTGGCCACGCGACCTTTCGGAATTTCCTTCAGGATCCGGTCGAGGCGCGTCTGATCAGCCAGAGTCTCTATAGTCATATCAGTATCAACCCAACCCGGCGCGACGCAGTTAACGTTGATTCCAAACGAACCCAGCTCCGTCGACAACGACTTCATAAAAGAGATCTGTCCGCCTTTCGAAGCCGCGTAGTTCGAAACGTTCGCTTCGCCGCGCTGCCCTGCGGTCGAGCTCACGATCACGATGCGTCCCGAGCGCTGTTGCTTCATCACCGGAACGGCCGCGCGACAGACGGCCCACGTGCCTTTGAGATTGATATCAAACGTCCGATCCCAAAGATCTTCCGCAATCGACTCGACTGGACCGCCTTCCCAAATGCCGGCGTTGCAAACCAGGAAGTCGATACGTCCGAAACGTTCAAGGGTTTCATGAACGAGCCGCTCAGCTTCGGGCAGTTGCGCCACGTCAGCCTGAATCGCGGCAGCGTCAGCGCCGTGTTCGTGCGCCATCGTCACAGTCGCTGTCGCGGCCTGCTCATCGCGCACATAGTTCACGACGACTTTCGTCCCAAAAGACGAGAGCAGATCGACGACGGCCCTGCCGATGCCGCGCGATCCGCCCGTGACGATCGCTACCTTCCCCGCTAAGCCCAAGCTACCGCCCTGCACTGCGAATTCCAATTTCCTTCCGTTACGGGATGCGTTCAGGAGATGGAGACAACAGCGCCCGCTGCTTCGGTTGTTTTTGCCGCTTCCGCCACAAAGGCTTTGAACAATCGCTGCGACACCGCGTCGCGTTCCCAGCCGAGTTCCGGATGCCACTGCACCGCAACCACGAAACGATCCGGCCGCGGGTCTTCCAGCGCCTCAATAATACCGTCTGCGGACCACGCAGTCGCAATCAAATCAGCGCCGAGGGTTTCGATGCTCTGATGATGATGACTGTTGACCGCGAGATTTTCCGTCGCGGCCATCTGCGCGAGTCTCGTCTTCGCTGTCAGGTTGATCCGGTGTGAAGCGCGATCGCGCGGCGCACCCTGCTCGTGTTTGATTGCTTCCGGCACTTGCGATTCGATGTCCTGGATCAGCGTGCCGCCGCGCGACACGTTCAGGATCTGCATGCCGAAACAGATCGCGAATATCGGAATCTGTTTTCGTTCCGCTACTTCGATCAGCAGCAGGTCTGTTTCGTCTTTAATCGGATGAACGGCGCCGAGCTTCGGATGTGGCTGCTGGCCGTAACGCAAAGGATCGACGTCCGAATCGCTGCCCGGCAACAGAATGCCGTCGAGTGCTTCGACGAGGGAGTTGATGTAATCAGGCTTAGGGATCAGGCTGACGTGTAGCGGAGCACCGCCGGCGGCCTCCACGGCCTCGCTGTAATAGCGCGAAAGATAAAAGCGATCGGTCGGGAGTTCAATCCGCATCGGAATGCCGATGCGTGGTCGTCTTTCCATGCGCCAATCATAACCTATGTCACTCGAAATGCTCTCCTTGACTTACGTTCAAACGAGTTCCTATAGTCTCGTTACGAACTAATGAGGAACGAACGTAATCGAGTGCGCAGCACGACCGTGCTGCTCGTGAGAAAAGACACGCGTGTGGCTCTCGCCGGCGACGGCCAGGTAACGCTCGGCGAGACCGTGATGAAAACGAGCGCCAAGAAGGTCCGCCGGCTTTACAACGATCAGATTCTCGCCGGTTTCGCGGGCGCCACGGGCGACGCCTTTGCTTTATTGACCCGGTTTGAAAGCAAACTCGAGCAGTATCACGGCAACCTCGAACGCGCGGCGATCGAGCTCAGCAAGGAATGGCGTACGGACAAGATGCTACGACAGCTCGAGTCGATGCTGGTCGTCGCCGACAAGAAGTCTTCGTTTCTGTTGTCCGGCAACGGCGACGTGATCGCGCCTGACGAAGGCATTCTCGCGATCGGTTCGGGTGGCTCTTATGCACTCGCCGCCGCCCGCGCGCTCATCAAGCACACGGATCTTTCGGCGAAGGACATTGCGGTGGAAGCAATGCGCATCGCCGGAGAGATCTGCATTTACTCAAACCAAAACATCGTTGTTGAGGAACTGTAAGCAGTTTTAGAGAAATGGTTATTTATTTGGCAGGAGAAGTGGACGAGGAAGCTCGACTCGACGAAATGTCGCCTCGTCAGATCGTTACGGAACTCGACAAGCACGTCGTCGGCCAGCGCAACGCCAAACGCGCGGTCGCGATCGCGCTGAGAAATCGTGTGCGCCGGCAGAAGTTGCCGCCCGAGATGGCGGTCGACGTGATGCCGAAGAACATCATCATGATCGGCTCGACTGGGGTCGGCAAAACCGAGATCGCTCGCCGGCTCGCGCGCCTGTCCAACTCGCCTTTTTTGAAAGTCGAGGCTTCGAAGTTCACGGAAGTGGGTTACGTCGGCCGCGACGTCGACTCCATCGTGAAAGAGTTGGTGGATGTCGCGGTCAAGATGACTCGCGAGCAGGCCGTCGAAAAGGTGCATCAGCGCGCCGAGGACGCCGCTGAGGAGCGTGTATTGGATGCGCTGCTGCCCAAGCCACGCATGATGGGGTTCTCGACCGACGAGCCCGTTCAGCCGCGGGACGCC
>DASXXL010000467.1:0-2691 GCA_036503085.1 Pyrinomonadaceae bacterium
GAACGGCAGGTAACGTACGAAGAGTTAAATCGCCGCGCGAATCAGGTAGCGCATCAGTTGATATAGCTTGGAACCGGTCCCGAGAAACGCGTCGGCGTTTTGATGGAGCGTTCGTTCGAGATGGTCCTGGCTGTTCTGAGCGTGCTCAAAGCCGGCGGTACTTACGTGCCGCTCGATCCGTCGTGGCCGATGGAACGACTACGTTGGATTGCTTCATCGCTGGGCATCAAGTGTCTGCTCACAGAGTATGCGCAGCTTCGTCTCATCCACGAGCTGCAGTGGAAACTGCCGCAGTTGACTGATGTCCTTTGTCTTAACGTGGAGACGCAAAGACCGCCGGCGGAGACAAACAACGAAAGCGTAGTTACGTCGTTCTGGAATCACATCGCCGAGCAATCGGTTGATGAAGTCACGGCCGGTGGTTTCATCAGCAGTTACACGGGCGAGCCGTTCGCGGAGAGTGAGGTCAGACAATACGTCGAGCGCGTGGCGGAGTTGGCCCAACCTTTTCTCGGCGTGGACCGGCGCGTGTTGGAGATCGGCTGCGGTTCGGGATTGATCATGTTCGAGCTGGCGCCGCACGCCGGCCACTACGTCGGACTCGATCCTTCTGATGTCACACAAACGCAAAATCTCAAACGGATCGCCGAGAAGGGCAGCGACCGCATTCGCCTGGCAACCGGCTTTGCCGACGAGATCGACACGCTCTTCGAGTCCGAATCGTTTGACGTGATCGTGCTGGCGAGTACGGCGCAGTTTTTCCCGGGGCCAAACTACTTTGAAGCCGTGTTGGAGAAGTCGCTCAAGCTGCTGGCGCCGGGCGGCACGATTCTGCTCTGCGACGTCATGGATGCGCGACGCAAGGAGGAATTCGAAGAGTCATTACAGGAGTTTCAACGTCGAAACCCACAGGCCAGAACACGGACGCAGTTGGAAGGTGAACTCTATTTCGATGAAGCTTACTTCTTCGATCTCGAAGCGACATTGGCGAGCCTGGGTGCTGTGCAGATCCGGCATCGTGGTCCGGACTTCAACAACGAATTGGGCTATCGCTTCGACGTCATTCTACAGAAGGATCAAGAACGTGCAGGCGCCATGCAACCGCGCAAGCGCCTCTGGACAAACTGGCATCTGCAACAGTTGCCGGAAAGCAATCCGATCACGACGGTCACTGCCGAAAACGTCGCTTACATCATCTTCACTTCCGGTTCGACTGGTCTGCCGAAAGGCGTGATGGTCCAGCATCGTCCCATCATCAATCTCATCGACTGGGTACACACGACTTTCAACATCGGCGCCAGCGATCGGATTCTTTTCGTCACCTCGTTGACCTTCGATCTTTCGGTTTACGACATCTTCGGTACGCTCGCCGCGGGCGCGACCGTACACGTTGCTTCACGCGCGGACTTGCGCGAGCCGCAAAGACTGGCCCGTATACTTAAACAGCAACCGATCACCTTCTGGGATTCTGCGCCGGTCGCTCTGCAAACAGTCGCGCCGTACTTTGCGGATGAACCCGCACAGAATAACGGCGAACTCTTGCGAACGGTCTTTCTGGCCGGTGACTGGATCGCGTTGCATCTGCCGGATGAGATACACGCCGCGTTTCCCAACTCGCGGATCGTCAACATGGGCGGAGCCACGGAAACAAGCGTCTACTCGAACTTTTTTGAAATCCAAAACGTCGAGCCACACTGGGCCGCCATCCCTTACGGCAAGCCCATTCAGAACGCGCGCTACCACATTCTCGACGCACGTCTCAATCCGGTCCCGATCGGCGTTGTCGGTGACATCTACGCTGGCGGCGAATGTCTTTCGCTCGGCTATACAGACGTGATGTTGACCGCTGCGAAATTTATTCCCGACCCGTTCAGCACGAAACCCGGCGCGCGCCTTTATTCATTCGGCGATAAGGGACTGTACCGCGCAGATGGCGAGATGGAGTTTCTCGGACGCCGCGACCAGCAGGTCAAGGTTCGTGGTTTTCGCATCGAGCTGGGAGAGATCGAAGCTGCGCTCGTGGCAAACAAAGCCGTGCGCGATGTGGTTGTGCTCGTGCGCGAGGATGGCGGGAGCGAGAAACGTCTGGTTAGCTACATCGTCCCGGAAGAGCAACCTGGTCCAACGACGAGCGAATTGCACAGCTTCCTGAAGGACAAGCTGCCCGCATACATGCTGCCGTCCGCGTTTGTCATGCTCGATGCCTTGCCGCTTACGCAAAACGGCAAGCTCGATCGCCGCGCGCTTCCCGTTCCGGAAACATCACGTCCTGCGCTGGCTACGTCATATCTCGCGCCGTCGACTGAGCTGGAGCGCCGCATTGCGGAAATCTGGCAGGACGTCTTGCGCGTCGAACGGATCGGAATGCGCGACAACTTCTTCGAGTTGGGAGGACACTCGTTGCTGCTCGTGCAGTTGCACGGAAGGCTGAATGAGACTCTCGAGCAGCAAGTGTCGATCATCGAACTCTTCAGATACCCGACAATCGCCTCGCTAGTCACACACCTCGGTCAAAATCAGCAGAAAAAATCTGCCGCTAACTCCAACCGTCGTCGCGCCGCGGCACGACGAGAAGCATTAAAAGAAAGAGCTCAACCGCGGTAACTCCCCGACGACGTTTCCATTCACAGGCAGCTTTGTCGCAAGGGTCGTTGAACTGATTTCTCTGTGTCTCTGTGTCTCTGTGGTTGG
>DASXXL010000468.1:0-3857 GCA_036503085.1 Pyrinomonadaceae bacterium
ACTCCCATCACTTCACAACGCGGCGCGCACTTTCTCCGCGTCATCGGCCGGCTCAAACCAAACGTGACGCCGGAACAAGCGCAGGGTGAGCTCACGGCAATCGCCGCGCGTCTTGAGCAACAGTATCCCGACACGAACACGCACAAGAGCCTGCGACTCGAGTCGGCGTTGTCCGCCCTTGTCGGCGACGTACGTCCGATGTTGCTGATCCTGTTAGGCGCGGTTGCGTGCGTGCTGCTGATCGCGTGCGCCAACGTAGCGAACCTGCTGCTCGCGCGCGCCACGAGCCGGCACCGGGAGATGGCGATTCGCTCCGCGTTGGGCGCGAGCCGCGTGCGTGTGATTCGCCAGTTGCTGACCGAAAGCATTCTGCTGTCGCTCGTCGGCGGCGCGGTTGGTCTGCTGCTCGCGGTCTGGTGGTCCGATCTGCTCGTCGCGCTCGGCAAGGAAGACATTCCGCGCGCGGTCCACGTCGGTATCGACTGGCGCGTGCTCGGGTTTACATTCGGCGTGTCGGTGCTGACCGGCGTGATCTTCGGTCTGTTTCCCGCGGTCCATTCGTCGAAGACTGAGCTCGTTGAATCGCTCAAGGAAGGCGGGCGCGGCTCGAGTGACGCGGGCCGGCGCAATCGCATACGCAGCATCCTCGCGGTCGGCGAGCTCGCGATCGCGGTCGTGTTGCTCGTCGGGGCTGGTCTGTTGATTCAGAGTCTGTGGCGTTTGCAGAACGTCAACACGGGCCTGCAACCCGACAACGTAATGACGTTCAACGTCGAGCTACCGGAAACCAAATACGACACCGACAAGCAGTCGCGCTTTTACGAAGACCTGAAAGCACGGCTCGAAGCAACACCCGGCGTGCAGTCGGCGAGTTCGATCCAACCGTTGCCGTTGAATGGCGATCGTTTCGTTATTTCGTTTCAGATCCAAGGACGTGAAGTATCGCCAAAGGATGAACCGGCGGCCGATATCTTCATGACCGGCGTCGGCTACTTCCGCACGATGGGTATTCCGATCGTCAGGGGCCGCGACTTCGACAATCGCGATCAGCATGGCGCGCCGGGAGTCGCGATCATCAACGAAGAGTTTGCGCGCCAGTATTTCCCGGGTGAAGACCCGATCGGCAAGAGTATCAAGCCCGGAATAAATACGATCGAAGGAGAGAAGTCGTCGTACAAACAGATCGTCGGCGTGGTCGGCAACATCAGGAACCAGGCGCTCAACACGCCACCGGAACCCGGTTACTACCTGCCGCAAACACAAGTGCCTTTCACGGGCATGACCATGGTCGTCAAAACGACGAACGAGCCGCACAGCATAATGCCCGCCGCGACGAAACAAGTGGCGGCGATGGATCCGGACATACCGTTGTTCAGCGCGAAGACGATGCGCGAGTACATGTCGGCCTCCGTGGCGACGCCGCGGTTCAGCACGACGCTGCTCACGATCTTCGCGGGCGTGGCGCTCGTGTTAACACTCGTGGGGCTCTACGGCGTCATGAGTTATTCAGTGGCCCAACGCACGAACGAGATCGGCATTCGGCTGGCGCTCGGCGCGCAATCGCGCGACGTGCTGCTGATGATCGTCAAACAAGGCTCGCGGTTGATCTTGATCGGACTGGTGATCGGATTGTTCGGCGCGTATGCGTTGACGCGGCTGATCTCGAGTTTGTTATTTGGCGTGACCGCGAAGGATCCGTTGACGTTTGTGGCAGCCGCGGTGTTGTTGGCTTTGGTGGCGCTGCTGGCTTGTTACGTTCCAGCGTGGCGCGCCACGAAGGTCGATCCGATCGATGCCTTACGGTGCGAATAAGGCCACGGATAAACACGAAAACCACGGATAAGCAAGGAAGGGTGAGTTAGTTATGAATACGTTTTTGACTGACCTGCGTTTTGGCGTGCGCATGCTTTTGAAGAGTCCGACCGTGACGATAGTTGCGATCGTGGCGCTGACGCTCGGCATCGGCGCGAACACCGCGATCTTCAGCGTGGTCCATGCGGTGCTATTGCGCACGTTTCCTTACAGCAATCCGGAGCAGCTCGTTCTGGTGTGGGAGAAACGGCAAGGCGGCCGCACGGACCAGAACGTCATCAACCCCGCGAATTTCGCCGATTGGAAAGCGCAGAACACCGTCTTCAGCGACATGGCGATGTTTTTCGATCGCAGCCTGAATCTCAGCGGCGGCGGCGAACCGGAAGAAGTGCCGGTGCAGTATGCGACGCCGAACCTCCTGTCGGTGCTCGGCGCGAATCCCATCCTCGGCCGCGGGTTTGTCGCAGACGACGGCCGCGACGGTCTGGACAAGCCGAATGCAGTGGTGATCAGTTACGGGCTGTGGCAGCGGCGCTTCGGCGGCGATAACGGCATCGTTGGCCGCCAGATCATTTTGAATAATCAACCGGCGACGGTGATCGGCGTGATGCCCGCCGAGTTTGGTTGGCATATTCAACGCGGCACTGATGCGAGTAAACCTGCCGACATTTGGATTCCGTTTCAACTCACGAACGATTTGCTCGTGCGCCGCGGCCGTTATGCCTTGTGTGTCGCGCGCATGAAGCCGGGCGTCACAATCGATCAAGCGCGGGCAGATATGCAAACGGTCAGCGCGCGCTTGTCGCAACAGTATCCGGAACTCCTTGCCAGTTGGACCACGAACGTCGTGCCGTTGCGCACGCAGTTCACCGGCGAGATCCGGCGGCCGCTTTATATCGTGCTGGGCGCGGTCGGTTTCGTGCTGCTGATCGCGTGTGCCAACGTGGCAAACCTGCTGCTGGCGCGCGCGAGTGCGAGAAGAAGAGAGATCGCGTTGCGCGCCGGACTGGGCGCGAGCCGCTGGCGCATCACGCGGCAGTTGTTGACTGAGAGCGTGCTGCTTTCGTTGGTTGGCGGCGTGCTCGGCGGGGACGTCGCGTGGTGGGGAACGAAGGCGCTCGTGGCGTTGAGTCCGCCGGCCTTGATCGATTTACAGCGCGTGAGCGTCAGTCTGCCGGTGCTTGGCTTTACGATCGGTTTGTCGTTGCTGACGGGAATCATCTTTGGACTCGTGCCCGCGCTCGAAGCGACGCGTTTCGATCTGCAGGACGCGTTGAAAGAAGGCGGCAAGAATGTCGGCGGTAGTGCGCGCACTGCTTATCTGCGCAATGCGTTCGTCGTGACGCAAGTGGCGCTCGCGCTCGTGTTGCTCGTCGGCGCGGGACTGCTCGTGAAGAGTCTCCAGCGTTTGCAGTCGGTCGATCCCGGCTTCAATCCCGACAACCTGCTCACCGTTCGCGTTTCGCTGCCGAGCGGGAAGTACGACACGGACCAGAAGCGGATCGATTTCTTTCAACAGGCGCTGACGCAGATCAAGGCGCTGCCCGGTGTGCAGTCAGTGGGCGAGATCAACGTCGCGCCGTTCACCGGGCTTTACAACGGCACCAGCTTGCAAATCGTGGGTGAGCCCGAGGTACCCGTGGCTCAGGCGCTGAAAACCGGCGTGTCTGTGACTGACGCCAATTATTTTCAGACGATGGGGATTCCCGTCACGCGCGGCCGCGTCTACACGCCACAGGAAACCGTCGAGATGCGTCACGTCGTCGTGGTCAACGAAGCGTTCGTGGAGAAGAACCTCGGCGGCGGCGATCCGATCGGCAAACGAGTGAGCATTGCGATGAAGGAACCGGAGGTCCCCACCGAGATCATCGGCGTCGTCGCGAATAACAAACACCTCGCGCTCGATCAAACAGTCGAGCCGATGGCGTTCTGGCCGCACGCGGAGCTCGCTTATGGCGGCATGACGATCGTCGTGCGAACGAACGGCGATCCGGCTGCGCTCGCGCCGTCGGTGCGCGGCGTCATCCGTAGTCTCGATCCGCAAC
>DASXXL010000469.1:0-2945 GCA_036503085.1 Pyrinomonadaceae bacterium
GGCGGGTCAATTGCGCGCGCTAATTTGATAGATAGTGTTCTCAGGTTTTCCCAGTCAAACGAGGACGATGCTATGCAGCTTGCGCTCGATCTGAAGCGAGATGCAAACCGGATCAGAATCTTAGCGGCGATTGCCGGATCCGCAATCAAACGTATTCAGTCTGAACTGAGTGAAAAGAACAAGGCACGAGCGAACCAGTTCAAGTAAGAGGTCGGTCGATGGCGCCTGTTCGGGTGGACGGTCAATGCATCGCCACTGCGCCGCCCTTTGAGCGGACGCGCTTGAAGAGAAAAACTGCTGGCACGCAGAGCAGGCAGAGAAATGCCAACATGCGGAAGTTGTCGATGTATGACAGGACCATCGCCTGTCGCGCAACCATGCCGTAGATGATTCCGTAAGCTGATTGCTCGCCGGCGCCGGGCAGCGCGTGGGTTAGTTGCTGGACGCGCTCCTGCACTTGCGGATCGTAAGGATTGACATGGCGTACGAGCGCCGCCTGATGAATTTGGCCGCCGCGCGACAACATCGTCGTCATTGCCGCGATCCCGATACTGCCGCCGGTGTTGCGCATCAAGTTGAAAACTCCCGACGCGTTTCCCATCTGCTCGTTCGCGAGCGTTCCCATCGCCATCGTCGTGAGCGGCACGAAAATAAAACCCATCGCGAAGCCGCTGATGATATTGGGCCAGGTGACACTGGCTGACGTGACCATTAGATTGATATCACTGAATTGATACGTGGCGTAGCCGAGCACAAGAAAGCCAAACATCACGAGATAACGCCCGTCGATCTTGCCAATCAGCCTGCCTACCAAAACCATCGACGCGATCGAACCAAACCCGCGTGGACTAACAGCCATTCCACTTTGCAGCGCGGGGTAACCGAGCAGCGTCTGCAAAAACAGCGGCAGCAACGCAATCGTGCCGTACAAGACGATGCCCATCACCGTCATGATGCTCGTGCCCACGGTGAAGTTGCGGTTCTTCAACACGCGCAGATCCACGATCGGTTCTTTAGTGCTCAACTCCCATATAACAAAAGACACGAGCGTTACTGCCGCGAAGATCGTCGCGAACGTGATCAACGACGACTGAAACCAATCTTCTTCCTGGCCCTTGTCGAGCACGAGTTGCAGCGTGCCGAGGCCGATGGCCATCAACGCAAAACCGAGCCGATCAATTCTTCCCGGCCGCTGGTCGCGAATATACGGCGGATCTTCGATGAACATGTTGGCCATGAATACCGCGAGAATGCCCACCGGAATGTTGATGTAGAAAATCCAGCGCCAGGAGTAGTTGTCGGTAATCCAGCCGCCGAGTGTTGGACCAATGATGGGCGCAACCACGACGCCCATGCCAAACACCGCCATCGCCTGGCCGCGCTTCTGCGGCGGAAAACTCTCCATCAACACAGCCTGAGCAATCGGTTGCAACGCGCCACCGCCAGCGCCCTGAAGAATACGCGCGACGATCAGCATTCCGAGGCTCGCAGCCGCGCCGCACAACGCTGACGCGAGCGTGAAGATGATGATGCAGATGATTAGAAAACGCTTGCGGCCGAAGTAACGAGCGAGCCAGTTAGTGGCGGGCAGGATGATGGCGTTCGAGACGAGATAACTCGTCAACACCCATGTCGATTCTTCGGTCGTAGCGGAAAGGTTTCCGGCGATGTGGGGCAGCGCGACGTTCGCAACCGAAGTGTCGAGCACTTCCATGAACGTCGCGAGCATTACCGAAGCGGCGATGAGCCACGGATTGAAACTCGGAGTCCAAGCGCCCTCTGTTGCGGCTGGTGCTCGATTCGCAAACCGCGCTCGCAGTGACTCGCGCTTACTGCTCACCGCACCTTGACCTCGGGCACGACAGACATTCCCGGCCCGAGCAGGTGCTGCGGATCGGGACCTTCGTCAAACACGATCTTCACCGGCACACGCTGCACGACCTTCACATAGTTTCCGGTCGCGTTCTCAGGTGGCAGCAAACTGAACGCCGCGCCCGTGCCGGCTTGAATGCTGTCGACGTGTCCTTTGAAAGTCTTGTCGGGATAGGCGTCGACGGTGATCTCGACCGGTTGACCGGGCCGCATGTTTTGGATCTGGTTCTCTTTGAAATTCGCCGTCACCCACACGTCACCGGGAACGATCGCCATCAACGGTTGACCTGCTTGGACCAGCGCGCCCTCTTCGACGGACTTGTTCGTGACTCGGCCATCGTCGGGTGCATAGAGTTTCGTGTACGACAGATCGAGCTCGGCTTGTGCAACGGCGGCGCGGAGTTGCTCGAGCGAGGCGCTGGCAGTCTGCGCTTGTGCTTCGCTCGAAGCGATCTGTTGCGGCGCAGTGTTCGCGGCGGCCAAACGTCCCTGTGCTTCCTGCACCTGACCTTGCGCGGCGCCGATTTGCGCTTGCGCCTTGCGCGCGTTCTCGGCAGCGGTGCGCTGCGCCGCTTCGCTCTCGCGCACTTGCGACGCTGCGGCTGCGGCTCTTTGACGCGCGGCTTCGGTCTGCGCCTCCGCTGTGCGGGCGGTTGCGATGGCCTGGTCCAAGCGCTGTCGCGACACTTCGTCTTTACTGTAGAGCTCCTGGTAACGCGCCACGTCGGCTTGCGCGCGGACCAGTTCCGCTTGGGCGGCGTTGACCTGTGCTTGGGCTTGTTGCAGGTTCGCTTGCGCGGAGTTAACTGCCGCCGCGGCCTGCGTCACTCGCGTACTTTCGGCAGTTGCCTGGGCGCGCTGAGCGGCGACACCTGCACGCGCTTGTTGCACCGTGCCTGATGCCTGTTGCACGTTCGCTCGCGAACTGGCGCGCGTCAGTTCGACTCCGGTTTGCGCTTCTTTCAAACGAGCCTCGCCTGCCGCAAGCGCCGCTTTCGCCTGGTCCACTTTCGACTGATAATCACGCGGATCGATCTCGACGAGTAGATCGCCCTTCTTCACCTGCTGGTTCG
>DASXXL010000470.1:0-5272 GCA_036503085.1 Pyrinomonadaceae bacterium
GAGCAGTTGATTCGCTTTGCCGAGATTCGATTCAAGGCCGCGCAGAAAATTGAGCTCTAGTCCGCTCTTCGCTTTCTGCAACTCTTCCGCCGTCGGCCCTTCACTGAAGAACTTCTGCAGCACCTGATCGATCGCTGCTTCGAGTTCCGTCAACGTGTGCTCCGGACGCGGAACCACGACTACCTGAAACACGCCGACGTCTTCGTCGGAGTTTTGAAACGCAAAAACTTGCGACGCGAGTTGCGAATCGTAGACGAGCGCTTTCGTTAGTCGCGCGGTGCGCGAACCCGTCAGAATCGAACCCAGCATTGACAGCGGAACGTCATCGTCATGCTTCACGCCCACCGTGGGCCACTGTATATACAGCCGCGGCACTTGCACGCGATCTTCGTAGACGAGCCGCTTGCCCGCGTCGAGTTTTGCAGCCGGCACAGTCGGGCGCACGACATTCTGTCCCTTCGGCAAGTCGCTAAAATACTTCTGAATCCACGCCTTCGCCTGCTTGGGATCGAAATCACCGACCACCGCGAGCGTCGCGTTGTTCGGCGCGTAGTAGAGACGGAAAAACGCTTTCACATCTTCTTCCGAAGCCGCGCTCAAGTCGGTCATCGAGCCGATCACCGGCCATGAGTACGGATGGCCCTTCGGATACATCGCCGCCGAAAAGATCTCGCTGACGCGCCCGTACGGCTGATTGTCATAACTCTGGCGGCGCTCGTTTTTGACGACGTCGCGTTGCGCGTTGAGCTTCTCGAGATTGAGCGTGTCGAGGAGATAACCCATGCGATCCGACTCGAGCCACAGCGCGGACTCGAGATAGTTCGACGGAATCGTCTCGTAGTAGTTGGTGCGGTCGTTGGTCGTCGAACCGTTGTTGCCGCCGCCGACGCCTTCGGTGAGCTTGTCGTGCAGGCCGTAAGGCACGTGACCGGAACCGGTGAACATCACGTGTTCGAAGAGGTGCGCGAAGCCGGTGCGGCCGGGCACCTCGTTCTTCGAGCCGACGTGATACCAGATGTTCACCGCGACGGTCGGCGTCGTCTTGTCGACCGAAAGGATCACGGTGAGACCGTTCGGCAGTTTGTAGGTCTCGTACGGTATTTTTACCTGGGCGACAGATGCCTGCGCCAGGGCGCAAACGAGCGCGACCGCGAACAGCAGAGATAGTTTTGCGTTTCTCATAGGGCGCACAGATTACACGATCTGTGATTAAATTTCCTCACTATGAAAGCCATTCAAGTTTCGCAAACGGGCGGGCCCGAAATGCTCGTCGCCACCGACCTGCCGACTCCAAAACCGAAACCCGATGAAGCGTTGGTGCAGATCAAAGCCGCGGGTGTGAACTTTATCGACGTTTACTTTCGCGAGGGACGTTATCCGGCGCAGCTTCCGTTCATCGACGGCCAGGAAGGCGCGGGAGTAGTGACGGAGATCGGAAGTGACGTAAAGGTGGTCCAACCCGGCGATCGCGTCGCTTACACCGGCAGGCTCGGCAGTTATGCGGAGTATGCTGTCGTCCCGGCGGAACGGCTCGTGAAAATTCCCGACGAGTTGAGCTTCGAACAAGCCGCGGCTGCGATGTTGCAGGGCATGACGGCCCACTATCTCACGCACAGCACTTACAAACTGCAAGCAGGCGAGACGGCGTTGATTCACGCGGCCGCGGGCGGCGTCGGCTTGTTGCTGGTCCAAATGGCGAAGAAGATTGGCGCCCGTGTGATTGGCACGGCGGGAACGAAAGAGAAAGCGCAACTCGCCCGCGAGGCCGGCGCTGACGAATGCATCATCTACACCGAAGCTGACTTCGCAGCCGAGACGAAACGGCTGACCGACGGCAAGGGCGTGCATGTTGTTTACGATGGCGTGGGCAAAGCGACGTTTGATAAAGATCTCGACGTGCTGTTGCCGCGCGGGTTTCTCGTTTTGTTCGGTGGATCGAGCGGCGCGGTGCCGCCGTTTGATTTGATCAAGCTCTCGCAAAAGGGTTCGCTTTACATCACGCGGCCGACGTTAGTGAATTACACCGTCACGCGCGAAGAGATCGAGTGGCGCGCGCACGACGTCCTCGGCTGGATTGCCGCGGGCGAGCTCAACGTGCGAATTCATAAAACGTATCCGCTCGCTGAAGCCGCGCAAGCGCATCGCGATCTCGAAGGTAGAAAAACGACGGGCAAGCTCTTGCTGATCCCTTGAGCTACTGAGGCGTGCTTTAGTCGAAACTGTAAACGGTTTTAAACTCGTACGGCGAGATTTCCGAGTGCGCGGCGTCCAAAGTCGTCGAGCCATCCTCGAGCGAACCGATCAGCACCGCGTTTTTTCGTGACGTGGAAAAAGGAACGTCTGGCTGAGAGTAACCCGTGTACTTGAGGGTATACGCCACGGTCAAAACCGCGTGTCCATTTTGAATCTGACACGACACGGGACGGCCGACAAACTCCTTGGTTGGCGTGGTCGGATCACCGCTCTCACGTACCCGCGCCAGATACGACGCAACCGGCCTTACGCGACCGCCTGCTACTTCATAAACCGTGTCTGCCCACGCAGCGAGGCCCGAACCGGTTCCGGCGGTCTGTTGCACAACCAACCAGGCGCGACCATCGCTCAAGAACACGACCGGATCCGCCGGAGGGTATTTAGCGTAAACGTCGATGTTTCCTAAGAATTTCGGCTTGGTTTCCGGCCCCTTGAAGATCAGGTAAGTGTAAGTCTGAGCGAAGGTCCGTTTGATTTGCAGCACCTTCTCACTTTCCACGTCATCGTCAAGGTTGTATTGAAAAAGGTTTACCTCGCAATCGCAGGCGTTGTCCAAGCCGAAAGCGGCGGCTGAATCCGTCGTTATTCCGAGTCGCTGCCACAAGTTTTTCAGGTTCGCCTTTGGATGCTCTTCAAGAAAATAAAAAATCTGCTGCGGCGCGAGCGGCAGATCTGCGGGATACGTCTCTTCCACCTGCGTTGCGATCGGCTGCGACTCGGCGGAGATGATGGACGTGTTCGTTTGCGTTGGGGGTGGTTGCTGCGCGCGCCGGTGAACAGAACCGATGAACACACCGACGATGAGGCTCGCGACAGCAACTGCGATTCGAGTGAAGTTAGGTTGCACGAAGCGCAGTATCGACGCAGCCGCTGACCGCGCCAATGTGGACAACCACGTCGCCTCAACGCACGGCCCACATCAGGATCGCCGACGCGGTGCCGTCCATCGTGGGTTCGTTGGTTGAATAGTCGTTGACGTCGTTGTGAAAGACGGCGCGTTCGTCCTGAAACGCCGCGAAGGGATCGGGCTCGCGAATAGACACGCCGCGCAGACTCTGAAACACCTTTCGATAAACCGGCCCATCGATCAAGCCGCCGCGCACCATTTGTTTCAACAACGCATTCGGGAAGAGATGCACGTCGTGCGGGTAAGTTCCGTTCTCCGGGATGCCGGTGAACATGGAAATACCCCACGGATTGCGGCCGAGCAGCCAGTCAAACTGCTTCGCGGTGAAGTCGCGATAGCCACGATCGCCGGTCATGCGTTCGTAGAGCGCGCCCTGCGTCGCGAGCGCGACCGCGAGATTGTTTGAGCACCAGATGAACGGCACGCCGATGTGGTAAGGATTCGTGTCGCCTTGCTTCACCGTGCGTTCGAGTCCTTCACGATAGAAGCCTGCGAGTTGTTGCTTTATTCGCGGCGCGACGAGATCGTAAAGACGAAAGTGGCCGAGGTTCATGAACGGATAGAACTGGTAGTGACCTGTTTCCTGTTTTCCCATCCACGACTCTGAGCCGGCGAGCAGCGCGTAACGCTCTGCGTCGCGCAAGTAACGAACGTCTCGCGTGGCGCGAAAGAGTTCGGCAGCGCCCCATTCCATGTCGTCCGTCCACGTTGTTTCCGCGTAACGATACGGCGCGCCGTAGGAGTTGCCCTGTTGCACGCCTTCATGCGCACGGCCCAGTTCATAGACTTCACGGCCGGCTTGCAGCAATTGGTTTGCAAAGGGACGCAAGCGCGGATCGTCTTTCCAAATCTGGTAGCCGAGCGCCATCGCCGCGGCGTAACGTCCGGCGAGATTCGCGACGCCGTTTGATTCGCTCTGAAACTGTTTTAGTCCTTGCGGGTGACCGTCGGCGAAATAGACGACGCGATAAGAGCCGGCGCCCCAGCCGTAATCGACAGTTTCGTTTTGCGGCAGACGGAAACCTTTGTGATCGCGATCGTCGGCGACCTGGTGATAAAGCTGGTCCTTCGCCGGATGCAGACGCAACATCCACTGGAGTCCCCAGCGCGCTTCGTCGAGGACGTCGGGGATGCCGTTCGCGCCCGGTTGTCCCAGGGCGTTGAAGCGATCGGCGAAGACGATTTCGCCACGAGGGTTCTTGCGCGGCGACTCGGTGGCGAGTTTGTACGCGAGGAGCATTTGTGCGGTGGCGTTGCTGGCGGTGAGCAAATACTTGAGCTGATCGCCGGCGTCGTGCCAGCCGCCGGACGCGTTGATGTACGTGCCCGGCAGTGGTCCGTACGCGGTACGGCCGTCGAACGTGTGACAAGCGGCGTTAACGTAAGGGTTGTAGCCACAGCGCTGCTCGCGCATGAAATCCAGTAGTTGATCCCCAAGATCCGCGTTTATGTTTCTCCCGACAGCAAACTCTACGGACCGTGCAGAGCCTAGCTCGATCACGTATCTGCCTTCGCGACGCAAACCACTGAAGTTCAGCTCAGCGTGGTGATCAAACTCGCCCCAGCTTCCGTTCAGAGCTACGGCTTTGCCTGTGAACGCAACAGCGCCGGTCTTCGCGTCGAGGACGCGAAACGTCACCGGCAAAGGTTCGCGGCCAGAGGCCATTGCGGTTTTCACGTCGTGCGGTCTAAACCCGAGTTGATTTACACGGATGAAAACGGATTGGGCGTCCGCGGCGGAGCTTCCACCAATCGCGTAGAAGGCCACAAGGCTGAACACAAAATTCTTGACACGGTTTTTCACGAGCGCCTATATTAGCCTCGTCATGCGTAGCACTCGCACATTTTTCTACTTCGCCTTTACTTTCCGCTCCTTCTTTTACGGGGAGAGCGGGCCGGCGACGTACGAGAAAGATGTGCTAGGCACTTAAAGAAAAAGCACACACCTTCAAACGAGCCAGCCGCGATCCTAAAAATTCGCGGCTGGTTTTTTTGTTGCCCAAAGGGAGAGTCACCGATGGACATCGAGTACTGGCGCAAAGAAATCGACGAAGTCGACGCCCAACTGCTGCGGCTCCTCAACATGCGCGCGCGGCTCGCGCTGAAGGTCGG
>DASXXL010000471.1:0-7867 GCA_036503085.1 Pyrinomonadaceae bacterium
AACCACGAACTACGAGTACAACGCGCGCGATCAGCTCACGAAGATCACACAGCAGAACGATCGTGTGCGCACCTTTAACTATGATGGTTTGGGCCGACTGCTGAACAGGATCACGCCCGAACAGGGACAGACGAACTACACTTACTTCGACGACGGCCTGCCGCAGACCATCACCGATGCGCGCGGCGCAAAAGCGACGTTTACTTACAATCCCCGGCATCTCGTCACGGGCATCGCGTACGACACTACTCAGGCGCCGGGTGTTAGCCAAACTTCAGCCGTAACCTTTGGCTATGACGCAGCGGGCAATCGCACCTCGATGGGCGATGCGTTCGGCACGATGACTTACGCTTACGACCAGCTATCGCGTATGACTTCCGAGACGCGCAACATCACTAATGTTGGTTCCTTTACTCTGACCTATGGCTACAACTTCTCGGGCCAGTTGACGAGCTTTACGAATCCCTGGGGCGCGCAAGTGGGTTATAGCTATGACCAAGCCGGCCGTCTCACTGACGTCACCGGCTCGGGCTATGCTGGTGTTTCAATATACGCCAGTGGCTTAACTTATCGCGCGTTCGGCGGCATTAAGGGAATGAGCTACGGCAATGGTCGCAACCTGAGTGTCACGTACGACAATCGTTTGCGGCCCACCCGCTGGAGCTTCGGCGCCACGCAGGACTACCAGTACTTTTACGACTACCTAAATGAGCACACCGGTCGTGTCACTTACGCGCAGAACATGAATGACGGGCACCTCGATCGCAGTTATGAATACGACCAGGTGGGCCGGCTTGCTATTACCCACACCGGGGCGGAGGCGCGCGCTCATGCTTACTCCGGCCAGTGGGGCACGATGGATGGTCCTTACTCCCTCGGCTTCGATTACGATGTCTGGGGAAACATGACGCATCGTTACGGTTGGGGCGGCGAAGTGCAGGGCGGCAGCGCGGGGCAAGCCAGCGATCTCTACTACAACTATGGCAGCACTAATCGACGCACCGACTTTACTTATGACGCTGCTGGCAATCTTACTTTCGACGGCGGGCAGAACTTTGAGTACGATGCGACTGGCCAACAAACCAAGGCCTATTACACCGGCTATACGCTGAACCAAGGCTACGATGGCAATGGTCTCCGCGTGAGCAAATCCGAGAATAACGCGCCGCCCACTTACTACCTGCGTTCGAGTGTCCTCGGTGGACAAGTCGTAGCGGAAGTCAATCGGTTCAGTGTGGCCTGGGGCTGGAACCGTGGCTATGTCTATTCGGGAGCAGGATTGATGGCGGTGCAGTATGGTAATGCCGTCTCCTGGGTGCACGAAGACCCGATCACCAAGAGCAAGCGTATCACCAACAGTTCGGGAACCGTGATCAGCTCCATCGAGCTCGACCCGTGGGGCGCTGACGCGGGCTCCGCGTGGTCCAGCAACGCAGCCTTCCAGCCGCGCAAGTTCACCACGTACGATCGCGATGGCAACGGCAGCGACGAAGCCATGTTCCGCCGCCACAATCGCTGGCACTCCCGCTTCGACCAGCCCGATCCGTCTGGCCGCAGCTACAAAGTGGGCGACCCGCAGTCGTTCAATCGTTACGCCTACGTGCAGAATGATCCCGTGACCTTAGTTGATCCTCTTGGTCTCGATGGTTCCGATCCCTTGGGTCCTCCACCACCCGTGCCGACGTTAGCTCCGCCTGCGGGCCCGTTGTCTACTATCACGACAAATACCTGGGCGCCGTATTGGATTCGCGGTAGCAGCGGCGATGGCACAGAATGGCATACGTTGGCCGTTATCGATCGCGGAGATCTGAATTCGGGCATTGCGGGGACCATCGAACTAGTTCCGCAGAATACTGCCCCACCAACTGACTGTCAGCTATTTGTAGCTTCAGTGGCGGGAATCGCCAGTTCAAACAGTGATCCCGATTCTTTCATGGACGAAATGGCTCGCACATTCACTGCCGCCAATAGCAGCAGCACCGATGAGATGCGAAGCACTGCAAATCAACCTGTGCCACCGGGACGGCAGACTTTCGGTCCCGCGAATGGACCTAATGGCGGCTTCAAAGCACAATTCCGGGATAATTCCAATCAAGTCCGCCATTTTGTAGGAGGGCTGATTGCAGGTTACAGACTGGGTTACGGGCCAGCGCTTCTGTTCATGAACAGTCGAGAAGAACCCAACACTAACGGAGTTAACAACGCCGATATTGCACTGAACGCCGTTAGCACTGCATTAGGCGCAAACCATGTAGTACCACCGCGTGCCACGATTAATCCGTTCGGGTTACCAGTCAATCGCGGGTTTCATAACCTGGCGGATGCGATTAGAAGGGAGATTTGTGATCCATGAAGCAAGTTTCTATCATTTTCATTGGCATTATTACCGTACTCGCGGTTATGTGCGTTCGTTCTCAGGACTCTCGAATGGGCCAGCGCGAAATTGAGCGATGGGAAACTAGAAATAATGCGTTCAAGATTCGCGTTATCGCACATCCTGAAGAAGGCGGTTTTGTTGCAGGTGCCTATTACGTCTTTCAGAGTGCCGCCGCCGATAATGGCGACTGGCGCGACATCATGATCGTTCATCATGATGATCCAGTGAAGATACCCCGCCAGCAGGTACGATTTCTCAGCGATCGGGTCGGGTATGCTTTCATGCTGTACAGTTATGCCGTGACAATCGACGCTGGTGCTAGCTGGTCGGTCTGGTACGCGCCCACGGATCTGCCTCAATGGCTAAATACACGCGCCAACATCGCGAACGTACTAATTTTCCCCGACGGCACCGGCACGATGAGCTTAAGAACCTCGACAGACGAACCCGCTCCCGAACTGCATACGAGGGATTTTGGGAAGCACTGGATGACCAATAGCCCGTAGTGCGAGAGTGGCATTGTGGCGGCGGTTATAATCTCAGCGTTATTGCTAAATCACTAACGTCCACCAACGAAACCCGTTCTTGCCCTACGACGGCACCTCGTTATTCCGCATTGCGGCGCTCTCGTTCAGTGTTGTCAGCCACGAAGGGGACCAGATTGAACTGCTCTCCTTCCCTTTTGCTTCGCGTTGGCCGATGCCGCCGGGGCCGGGAAGGAACCTGTTCGCAAGGCCGAAGAGATCGGAGGTCAACTCCGGGAAGATGTTGTCAAACAACACCGCAAGCTTCGCCGGCACCGAGATCACCAACTCCGCGCGACCGCTGCGACACGCATTCACAATCTCGCGCGCCGCATGGTCAGCACTCACCGAAACCAATGGCAACGCATCGCTGATACTGAACCACGCGTACTCGTAACGATGCTTGCCCTTGAAACCCGCATTGCGCGGACTGCCCGTGCGCATCAGCCCGGGACAAATGGTCGTCACCATCACGCCGTCTTTCAGTAACTCAGTCCGCATCCCGCGCGACAAACCCGTCAACGCAAACTTGCTCGCACAATAAGGCACGAGATGCGGCACACTCACCTTGCCGCCGATTGAAGAGATGTTTACGATGCGACCGCTCTTTCGCGCCCTCATCCGCGGCAACACGGCCATCATCGTGTTCAGCGGCGCCCAAAAGTGGATGTTCATCGCCTTCTCGAAGTCCGCTTGCGTCATGACTTCGAGTGGTCCCATCTGAATCGCACCAGCGTCGTTGACCAGCACGTCAACGTCGCCAAAGCGACTCTCAATCGCCGCCATCATCCGCAGCACGTCTTCGCGGCTCGTCACGTCGCAACGATGCGTCATCACTTCCGCGCCGCGACTCTCGAGATCGACCCGCGCACGGTCCAGTTCATCTTCATCGCGCGCACAAAGCACCAAGCGAGCGCCCTCGCGCGCAAACTCGCGCGCCAGCACCAGGCCAAGTCCGCGCGAACCGCCGGTGATGAGCACCACTTTGTCTTGAAATTCATAACCGCGTCCGCGGCGCAACAGAGACCTGAGCGCCCACACGCCGCCGGCAGCCACAGCGATTCCGAGAAGGTTATTCGTGTTTTTTGAGTTCATGGCGCTATTGGCGAAAGCAACTCGTGCTCCGCTAAGCGCAAACCACGCGCGCGCGTTGGCATCGTGGTTGCCGCGCTGATCTCGTGAAATTCAGTGGCTTAACTTGTGAGCGAGTTTTGCTCTGTAACTAAACAGGAAACTTCGCTCGACGTACGGTACGAGTACATGCGTGTGCATACACGCTCCGAAGAGGAAACATCATGGCAGACGCAGCTAAAGAAGTAGCGAAACAAGCGACAGAGACGACCAACCCCGAGCGATTGCTCAATAAACTTTTGGAATTCGAACCGGCCGAGGCGCCCGTGCTCAGTCTTTACCTCGACGCGCGCGCCGACGAGCACGGCAAACAGACCTTCATGCCTTACGTGCGCAAGCAACTGAGCGAACGCGCAAAGAGTTATGAATCGCGCACGCCCGAACGCGAGAGTTTCGATCGCGACTCAGAGCGCCTACTGGCCTATCTCGAGAACGGCATCGAGCCGTCGCTCAACGGTGTCGCGATCTTCGCGTGCTCGGCCGCGAACGAGTATTTCGAAGTCGGCACGTTTGAAGCGCCGTTTACCCGCAACCGCTTGTTTGTCTCGGATCGTCCGCACGTCTATCCGCTCGCGCGCGTGATCGATGAGTATCGCCGCTACGCGGTGGTGCTGGCGGATACGAATCGTGCGCGCATCTTCGTTTTTGCGACCGGCAAGGCAGTTCAAGAAGAGTCGGTCGAGAACGTGAAGACGAAACTTACGAGCGTCGGCGGCTGGTCGCAGGCGCGATATCAGCGACACGAGGAAAACTATCACCTGCACCACATCAAGGAAGTTGTCGACGTGCTCGAACGCATCGTAAGAGAAGAAGACATCGAGCACATCATTCTCGCGGGCGATGAAGAAACAGTCGTTCCCCTCTTTCGCGAGCAACTACCGCAGGCGCTTTCGGAGAAAGTGATCGACGCGGTGAGTCTCGGCATCGACACGCCCGAACACGAGCTGCTCGAAGAGACGGCGAAAGTCTTCAAGCGTCACGATTCGTTAACCGACGCGCAAAAAGTCGAACGACTCTTGAACGAGTATCGCGCGGACGATCTTGGCGTGGCCGGTGTGGCCGATACGCTCGCGGCGCTTTTCAACGGACAAGTCGAAGAGATGCTGATCGTGGCCGCGGCCAACAACCTCGTCTACGACGAAGAAGAAGTAAAGAAAGTCTTAAAGCTGTACGAGCCGGATCAGCCAGTGCCGGAACTCAATCAACGCATCATCGCAGACGAGCTCGTACGGCGCGCTAATCTGTTGTCGTCCGCGCGCGTAACGTTCATCGAAGACGATACGCGGCTGGCGCAACTCGGCGGCGTGGGCGGCTTACTCCGTTATCGTATTTCCGACGAGAATGCCGTGGTGTACGAAGAGGGCAATACAACGCCGCGCTCACAGGCATTGACGACAAAAGCTTAGAACCAGGAGGGGTGAGATGTCAGAGAAAGATCGACAAAAGAAGGACCACCAGCGAACCGAGAAGAAGAACAAACAGATGCGCGAGCACGAGAACCCGCAGACGCTCGGCGCCGAGCCTCGTCACCAGTCCAAAGCGGAATCGAATTTAAGCGAGGAAAACACTCAAAAACCAAAGCATTAAGCCGAGGGTAAAAGATGAGTGCAACTTGATGAACGAATAGAACTGCGAGAAGTAGACATTAAGCATGCTCTACTTCTCGCCCGTTCTACAGATCACTTAGGCTGTAACACCGACAAGATGTTTCCCGCTGGATCTTTGAACCACGCGATCTGTGGTCCAGGGTGACCGCGGAAAATACCTCGCTTATCAGTCTTGATGTCAGGCAAATCGTAGTGCTCGCGAGGCACTCCCAAGGCTTCTAGTTCATCCACCGCCTTTTCAATGTCGTCCACGGCAAAGTTGAGAACCGTGAAAGATGCCGGTGTATGGTTTGGTTTCGCATAAAGAAAAACGCGACCGCCTCGCGTTTCGAGTTCGAGTCCTTCAGTAGTCTCTGAAACCTTCAATCCGAGTGTTTGTCCGTAAAACTCTTTTGCTCGCTTAAGGTCATCCACAGAAAAACTCGAGAAAGCTTCGGCGGCCTCGAATAGGCTCGAAGTCTGCTTTCCACGCGCTGCGGAGGCGGCGTTTGCTGTCATCACACATTCCCCTTTCTATTGGTCTATTTCTACGATGAAGCTATTAGACCGTGCGAAGCTTTTGCCAAGGTCGCAGTTGTTTAATTTCGATATTGCGTTTCGGTGACGACGACAACTTGATGAACGAATAGAATCGCGTTAGTCTGCGCGGGACACTCACTCTCTATCCCGAAGGAGACTAACGATGCCCTCCCTCGAACAAATTCTGGAGTTTCTCAACGGACTCTACGAGTACCTGCACGGCACCATCGCGTTGATCTTTATCGTCGTCGGTATCTGGGTCGCTTACCTTCACCTGAAAGAACTGGCGCTGGACTATTTCGAACGATTCCGCGACAAAGAACACCGCTATCGCGTTCGCACGACTACTGTCAAGGACATGATGCACGAGCGCTGGACGCAAACGGCGAAGCTTCGTCGACTGCGAGTTTCGAAAACGACCAACAACCTGATTTTAGATCCCTGGCCAACCATCATTCCGGTCGACACGGACAAGGAACGCTCCGCAAAACTCGCGCAGTTCTATTCCGTCCCGGGCCGACTCGGAACGCAGACGCAAATGAACGAAGAGACAATGCGCATAGAAACTAAGTTTCTACTGGCGCTGAGCCGCGAAGAAGCGTTCAAGGGTCATCGGGAATATTCGACCATGCTGATCTACGCGCTCGACGAAAAACTCGAGGATATTCTCGGGCCACCCGAATTCGTGGCGGCGCAACCAGTCGGCGAAGAATGCTTCACGTATGAAGTTCACCTGCCGCGGAACCGCCGGTTTGTCAGAAGCAAAGTCAGCGACGAGCCACGGCGCAAAGACACACCACAAATCCGTGTCTTCAAAGGTCCGCCAAAGCACGGGCATGAATTGCGTTACGAATCCGACCGACGGCGCGATCAAAACCTGGTGAGGTGGAAACTGGGTCGATTCGTAAACAAGTTCCGCACTCGTTATCATGTTGATGGCGACAGAACTGATTTCGGCGATCCACGCGGAGTACACGATTGGTTTCGCGTTACGATTCTCAAGCCGCCGCGGGACGAAGATATTCACATCTGCTGGTGCATGGAAGGAGATCCGGTTTGGGACTGGTGTGCGGGTTCGCACTCACACGTCCCCGATGCTCACCGACAGGCATGAACGAGAAGCTCGCGATTTTTGATGTCGATGCGAAGCAGTCGCCTGCAGCGCAGGCTGATTGGCCGCGGACGAAACTATTGCTCGCAGCGTCCGACGTCGTTGAGGAGCTCTTCGCGCAACAAAAGCGCGACGGCTTCTATCCGCGTGATTTCTCGCGCGAAGAATTTGAGACACAGATTCACATCGATCACGGCAACAGATCAGCTCTGGAATCGCCCTACACCGTGATCAGGCGCAAGGACGACCGCCTAATCCCCGTTCCGTATCACGTCGCATTTCGCGATCTCGTGGTAAGAGTGTCGGGACTGCTGTCTGAAGCAGCCGCGGTTGAGCCGCAGCCGCACTTCCGGGAGTTCCTCACGCAAAGAGCGAAAGATCTGCTGACGGATGATTACTACGCGAGCGAGACGCTGTGGGTGAAACTCGATCACCTACCGCTCGACCTGGTCATTGGCCCATACGAAGTTTACGAAGACGAATTGTTGGGATTGAAAGCGTCGTACGAAGCGGTGTTGTTCGAGCCGGATCGTGAAGCGACCGAGCGGTTCCAGCAAACTCAACATCAACTGGTGTCTCTTTGCCAGGATGTGGAACG
>DASXXL010000472.1:0-4436 GCA_036503085.1 Pyrinomonadaceae bacterium
GCGCGGTCGCTGAGCGCCGGTGGTTCTGTGCTGGAGACAAGCCGGGCAGGTTCCATGGTTTGAATCCTAGCCCGTCTTGCGATTGCTGTCAAGTACTTTGTGAGATAAAGATGGTTGTGATCCGATGGGCTATCGGAGAGCGTTGCTGACGATCTCGTGTTGCTCGCGCTGGTGCACGCTGTACGAACCAGTCGCCGGACTGGCCGACGCCTCGCGTCCGACGTAACTCAGCTTCGCCGGATCGTCGAGCAATCTTTCGAGGCGTTCGCGCATGAACGTCCACCCGCCCATATTGCGCGGCTCTTCCTGCGCCCACACAAACTCGCTCGCACTCGCATACTTCGCCAGCAACTCACGCACGCTCCGCAACGGAAACGGATAAAACTGTTCGACGCGCACGATCGCCACCCGCAGATCACCACTCTGCTTTCGTCCCTCGATCAGGTCGTAGTAAACCTTGCCGCTACACATCACGACCTTGCGCACGGCCGAAGCATCCGTGATCTCCGCATCGTCGATAACAGGTTGAAAGCCGCCAGTCGCGAGATCCTCGATACGCGAAGCAGCCGCCGGCAAACGCAGCAGACTCTTCGGTGTCATCACTACGAGTGGTCGCTCCATTCCGGGCCGCACCTGCCGTCGCAGCAAATGAAAATACTGCGCGGGCGTCGTCGGATAACAAACCGACAGGTTGTTCTCGGCGCACAACTGCAGATAACGCTCGAGTCGCGCGCTCGAATGTTCCGGTCCCTGACCTTCGTAACCATGCGGCAGCAACATCACGACTCGCGACGTCTGTTTCCACTTGTCTTCCGAAGCCGCGATGTATTGATCGATGATCGTTTGCGCGCCGTTGCCGAAGTCGCCAAACTGCGCTTCCCAACATACGAGCGCGTCGTGGTTCACCACTGAATAGCCGTACTCGAACCCGAGCACGCCTTCTTCCGACAACGAACTATCGAACACTTCAAAGCGCGCGGACGGGTTCGACTGCGAACGCAACTCCGAAAGCGGCGACCACGATTTCCCGGTCTGAGTGTCGTAGAGCACCGCGTGACGCTGGCTGAACGTGCCGCGGCCGGAATCCTGTCCACTCAAACGCACGCGCGTGCCTTCGAGCACGAGCGAGCCACACGCGACCGATTCGGCAAACGCCCAATCGAGCGGCGCCGCGCCGTCGCCCATCTTCGCGCGCCGCGCGAGTTGGCCCACCATCTTCGGATTGACGTTGAAGCCTTCGGGAACGACCGCGATCTTGTGCGCGATGCTGCGGATCGTCTCCGCCGCGACGGCGGTCGGAACCACCGCCGAACCATCGAGCTCTTCGACGCGAGCGCCGGTTTGCACCGGCTCTTCCGCGACTTCTCGCTTTGCATTAGCGAGCGCTTCTTCGTAGCCGCGAATGCGCTGATCGATCAGGCCCTTGACTTCATCTTCGGTGACGATGCCTTCCCTGATCAATCGTTGCGCGTAAAGTGTGCGCACGCCGGGATGCGCTTTCACGCGCGCATACATCAGCGGTTGCGTATAGCTCGGCTCGTCAGTCTCGTTATGACCGAGACGGCGAAAACCGATGAGATCGAGCACGACGTCTTTGTTGAACTCCTGGCGGTAGTCCAAAGCGATCTGCAACACGCGATACGCGGCTTCGGGATCGTCACCATTGACGTGAAAGATTGGGAGCTGCGTCATGCGCGCGACGTCCGTCGAATAGATCGTCGAACGTCCCGCTTCGGGCGACGTGGTGAAACCGATCTGGTTGTTGATGATGATGTGAATCGTGCCGCCGGTGCGATAGCCTTTGAGACCAGCCAGGTTCAACGTCTCCATCACAATCCCCTGGCCGGCAAACGCCGCGTCGCCGTGCAGCAGCACCGGCAACGCGAGGTCGATCACCTGTTCGCGGGTCGCGTCGCGTTGGCCCAGGATCTCGTCCTGCGTCGCGCGGACCATACCTTCTACTACCGGATCGACCGCTTCGAGATGGCTCGGGTTTGGCGACAGAGTTAATTTTACTTTGCGCCCGTCCGCGAGCGTGCGTTCGCCGGTCGCGCCCTGATGGTATTTCACGTCGCCTTCGTCGGCGGGAAACTCCGGATGCACCGAGCCTTCAAAGGCCGCGTAGATGCGTTCGCACAAGCCGCCGATGACGTTCGCGAGCACGTTCAAACGACCGCGATGGGCCATGCCGAAGAAGATCTCTTCGACGCCGCGTTCGCCGGCGCCGTCGATCAGCTTATCGAGCACCGGAATCACTGTTTCGCAGCCTTCAAGCGAGAAGCGTTTCTGGCCAAGGTACTTCGTATGCAGGAAACGCTCGAACTGTTCAGCCGAGATCAGTTTCCAAAGCAAACGTTTCTTTACTTCGACTGGCAGCGGCTGTGGTTCGACAAACTCGCGCCTGATCTGGTCGCGAATCCACGTCTTTTCTTCTTTGCTCTGAATGTGCCGATACTCGACTCCGACCTTGCCGCAATACGCGCGTTGCAGCACGTCGAGAATCTCGCGCAGCGTAGACGCTTGTTTGTTCGCGAGACCATCGGTCGTGAACACGCGATCGAGATCCCAGATGGTCAAACCATAAGTCTCGATATCGAGCTCCGGATGATAGAGACGCGGCAGCGCGTGCAGCGGATCCGTGTCGGCGATCAAATGGCCGCGCACGCGATACGCATTGATCAACTCGATCACGCGCGCTTCCTTGATGCTCTGCTCGAGCACCTGATCGCCCGCCGAGAAGAACGGATTGCGGTCCGTGTTCCAGCGAAACGGAACGTGCGGGATGCCGAGATCGGCGAAGATGTCGTCGTAAAAATTGTGCTTGCCGATGATGTACTCGTGCACGCGCGCGAGAAACGCGCCGGACTCCGCGCCCTGAATCACGCGATGATCGTACGTGCTGCTGATCGAGATTGCTTTGCTGATGCCGAGTCGCGACAACGCTTCGGCCGCCATCGCCTGGTACTCGGCCGGATATTCGATCGCGCCGGTCGCGACGATCACCGACTGGCCTTCCATCAAACGCGGAATCGAAGCGACGGTGCCGATCGTTCCCGGGTTCGTCAGCGAGATAGTCGTGCCTTGAAAATCGCTGACTTGCAATTTTCCTTCGCGCGCTCGTTTGATGATGTCGTCGTACGCAGTGAGAAATTGCGAGAAGCTCAGGCTCTCGGCGTTCTTGATGTTCGGCACGAGCAACGTGCGCGTGCCGTCCTTCTTAGTGAGGTCCACCGCGACACCGAGGTTCACGTGCGGACGTTTCAGTCTTGCTGGTCCACCTTCGCCGTTGAAGTAGCCGTCGTTGAGTTGCGGATAAACATCGAGCGCACGCAACACGGCGAAGGCGATCAAGTGTGTGTATGACGCTTTGCCGCGATCGCGTTCGGAGAGATATTGGTTGATGAGACGGCGATTCTCGTCGAGAAGTTTTACGGGGATGCGTCTTTCGGAAGTCGCAGTCGGAACAGTGAGACTGCTCTCCATGTTCTCGACAATCTTCAACGCCGGACCGCGCAGCGGAACTGCTTCGACGTCCGCAGGCGGACGCGCCTCGGCGGCCTTGGCTTGCGGAACGGGCGCGGGAGCCGCGGCGGCCCGAGCTTCGCTACGTGCGCCACGCGTGTCGCCGCCGGTCTCAACGACTGCAACTGGAGCGGTCGCTTTGGCGCCGTTGCCGGACGTTTGCGTTACGCCTGCGCCGTCGCCGAGTATTTCACTGAAATAAGACCGCCAGGAGTCGTCGACGAGGTCGGGATTGCTGCGGAAACGCTCGAGCAGGGCCTGCACGTACTCGGCGTTCGCGCCAAATTCCTCGGCGATCATCTCTGACAAATCGGTCGTGTTTTGCTGACTCAATCTACTTACCTATCTTTGAAATTTGTGTAGTTTGTTGAAGGAATAGACTATCATCTCCGGCACTCATTTGCACTTGACCTATGACAAAGAAAAAACCTGGTAAGAAACGGGCCGGCCTCGATCGCCGGACCTTCGTGAAAGCGCTGCCCGCGCTTGGTATCGCCGGTGTTGCGGCCACGCAAATGCCTTTGAATGCACTGGCGCAAACGCCAACTCCGACGCCGTCACCATCGCCTTCGCCGACACCCGCGCTGCGCGTCACCAAAGAGATGCTCGACCAGACGGAGAAGCTGATCGGCATTGAGCTGACGGACGCGCAGGAAGCGATGGCGCTCAGCGGCGTCAATCGCAACCTCGAGGCGTATGAAACGATCCGCAAGATCGATGTGCCGCTCGACACCGAGCCGGCGATCGCGTTTCATCCGGCGCGCGCGAAGAAAGAGCTCTACGTGCCGAAGACGAAGTTTCGCTTCGGGCGGACGGAAGCGGCGCCATTCAAGAATATCGAAGATCTGGCGTTTGCGACCGTACCGCAGTTTGCTGAGTTGATTCGCACGCGGCGTATTTCATCAACCGAGTTG
>DASXXL010000473.1:0-10274 GCA_036503085.1 Pyrinomonadaceae bacterium
CGGAAACCTCTACATCGATCGAATGAAAACCCGCACCCTCACGACTGGAGAGAACATGTTTCGCTTCTGGAACAAGCTGAGTATTGATGAGGTACTTGCCGAACTCGGCGACGATCAGAAAAGATGACTTTGACGGCCCATCACAAATGACTTTGACGACTTATCACGATTTGTGAGAGCTTCAACCCCGAATAAATGCGCACAGTAAACGCCGCCAGATACGTCACGCCGCTCCGCGAGGGCGGGTCGTTGCCCGCCATTATCGAGGCGGATGATGATGGTATGTATGTCCTCAAGTTCCGCGGCGCGGGCCAGGGACCCAAGGCGCTTATCGCGGAACTGATAGCGGGCGAGATCGCCCGCGCGGCAGGTTTCCTGGTGCCCGAGCTGGTGTTCGTAAATCTCGATCCGGAGATAGCAAAGACCGAACCCGATCCGGAGATTCAAGATCTCATTCGCGCCAGCGGCGGACTCAACCTCGGTCTCGATTACCTGCCTGGCTCCGTCATGTTCGATCCCGTCGCCGATCAACCCGACGCTGATCTTGCTTCACGTATCGTCTGGCTCGACGCTTACGTCACCAACGTCGATCGCACGCCGCGTAATTCAAACATGCTAATGTGGCACCGCAAATTGTGGTTGATCGATCACGGCGCGGCCCTGTACTTTCATCACTCCTGGACCGGCATGGACCAACGCAGCAAAGACCCGTTCCCTTTGATCAAACAACACATCTTGCTGCCCTTCGCGACCACTCTCGAAACAGCCGACCACGCGATGACGACAGCGATCACACCAGCGGTGATAAACCAGGTTGTTGGTCTGGTTCCCGACGGATGGCTGGAGAACGATACTCATTTCAAAACAACCGCGGAACACAGACAGGCTTATGTCGAATACCTGACGCGGCGTCTCGAAGCGCCCCGTCCGTTCGTCGAGGAGGCGATGCGTGCCCGATAAATTCAGGTATGACTATGCCGTGATTCGGGTGGTGCCGAAGGTGGACCGCGAAGAGTTCATCAATGCCGGCGTAATCGTCTCCTGTCCCGACCTGTCGTTTCTGGAAGCAAGAATCAAGCTCGCCGAGTCGCGACTCCTAGCGCTCGATCCGACCGTCGACCTGGAGCTCATCAGAAAACATCTCGCGATCATTCCCGTCATCTGTCGCGGCGGCGAAGAGGCCGGATCAATCGGCCAACTGCCACAGCGTCGACGTTTTGAATGGCTGGTCGCTCCACGCAGCACAGTGATTCAAACCTCACCGGTTCACACGGGCCGGTGCGGCGATCCGGCAGCCGCGTTGGATCATCTCGTCGTTACGATGGTCGATGCCGAAACATCTGAAGCAAAAACTCATGTCGAGTAGGCGTTCGTGGTACAGAAGCCACTCTTAATCGTACCAAGCGCATACAGTTCTTGAACCACCAAGCCCACACGTTTTGTAATTTATAAACGACTCTCAACTTCGGTCCATAACGGCCCTCTTTTTGCTTTGCGCTCTGCAAAAACATAAGGAGAAACCCATGGACGCCTTTCAGTTACTCAAAGCCGATCACCAAAAAGTTGCCCAGCTCTTTGATCAACTAGAAAGCGCTGACGGCAGGGCGAAGTTGCAAGTGTTCGAACAGATCAGGACCGAGCTCGAGCTGCACACGCTCATCGAAGAAACGTACTTCTACCCGGCGCTGGAGAAACCAAAGCAGACCCACGAGCTCACGCTAGAAGCTTACGAAGAGCACGAAGTCGTGAAGAACCTGCTCGAAGAGCTGAGCGGATCGCGAAACCCAAACGACGAGTGGGAAGCGCAAGCGAAGGTGCTGCGCGAGAACGTCGAACACCACGTTGAGGAAGAGGAAAATGAGCTTTTCCCGAAGGCCCAACAGGTGTTGAGCGAGGACGAGGTCGAGGAACTCGGCGACCGCATGGCGGCTGAGAAGCAACGCCAGCAAGCTACAAAGGGCCGCAGCGGAAGCAAAGCCGCGAAGAAAGCAGCCAAAGGTTCCAAGAAGTCAGCGAAGGGATCAAAGAAGACCGGCGGCGCTAAGAAAGCAGCGAAGGGATCGAAGAAAGCTGCGAAGAAAGCTTCGAAGAAGGGCGGGACAAAGAAGTCTGCTTCGAAGAGCGCGTCTCGATCGACCGCGGCAAAGACCACGCGCAAGTCAGGCTCGAAGAAGTCCGGCTCAAAGAAGTCAGGCTCGAAGAAGTCGGCGAAGAAACGCTAGAGCTTTGCCCCAAAACTCAACGAACGCCCCTTCTCTGTGCCTCTGTGTCTCTGTGGTTAATAATTTCCTGGCGAAAACCAACCACAGAGACACAGAGACACAGAGAACTCAGTTCGCAACCGACTCTTAAGGCAAAGCCAAATGCTAGCAGTGAATGCGAAGGAATGCGGCCTGGTAAATGATGGATGATCTCTACGACTGCATCATCATCGGCGCCGGGCCCGCAGGCCTGTCTGCCTCACTTTTCCTGGCTCGCTATCTGCGCCGCACACTGACGTTTCATCACAACAGCCCGCGCAATCAGTATGCGCATGGCATACATGGCTTCCTGGGCCATCACGGAATTCCTCCCGCCGAACTACTGGCGCGCGGCCGTGATGAAGTGACGGCGCACGGCGGGCTGATTATCGAGGCTTGTGTAAACGCGGTAGAGCAAATCTCGCCCGCACACTTTCGCGTGTTCGCGGGCGCTGACGGGAACGACACGCGGACGTTCGACTCGCGACGCTTGTTGCTCGCGACGGGCCTGCGCGATCTCACTCCCGACTGTCCAGGATTCCGCGAGTTTTACGGTTCGAGCGTGCACCATTGCCCTGACTGCGATGGCTACGAAGTGAAAGACAAACGAGTCGCCGTGCTCGCGCACGACAAGAACGCGGCGGCTTTCACCGCGCATCTGCTGACCTGGACCACGCAGCTAACCGTACTCACCGATCGACGCGAGATTTCAAGTCAGGACCAGGAAAAGCTCGCGCAACTCAACATTCCGATACGAACCGAAAGCGTAGTCGGGCTCGAAGGTGATAAGTCTTCCGGCCGGTTGCATCGTGTCGTCTTTGCGAAGGGCGAGCCGCTCGAGTGCGACGCGCTCTTCTTCAATCTCGGCACGAATCTCGCGACTAACTTTCACGAAACCCTCGGCTGCCGATTGGATCCGGAATGCGATTTAGTGTGGGTAGACGATTCGCAGCAAACGAGTGTTGAAGGCGTGTACGCAGCCGGCGATATGACTCCGTTCTCGCAACTCGCCGTGGTCGCGGCCGCGGAAGGCGCGATGGCGGCGGTTCACATTCATCGATCGCTGGTTCCCGAGGAGAGGCAGATGTGGTTCTGACGCCGGTTAAGATCATCATCTCCGCCAGCGCCGGTTCCGGCAATAACGATATAGGTGAACGCCTGGTCCAACTCTTTCAGGAACACGAGATCGAACCAGACCTGTCGCTGGCGGAAAGCGGTACCGAACTGACGGAGCTCGCACGCGACGCCGCCCGTGGTCCTTATAAAACCATCGTCGCGGCGGGAGGCGACGGTACGGTGAATGCAGTGGCCACAGAAGTCATCGATAGTGATAAAACGTTCGGCGTGTTGCCGCTCGGCACTCTCAATCACTTCGCGCGCGACCTGAAAATTCCTTTCGAGCTCGACGCAGCGGTCCGCACGCTGGTCGCGGGTCATACAACCGAAGTCGACGTCGCCGCAGTAAACGATCGCGTTTTTCTGAACAACTCGAGTTTGGGCCTGTATCCGATCATCGTGCGCGAGCGTGAAAAGCGCCAGCGCCTTGGCTTGGGGAAATGGCCCGCGTTCGTTTGGGCCACGATTCAGGCATTGCGGCGCTATCCGTTTCTCGACGTCCGTCTCCGCGTCGATGATGAAATGATCGATCGCACGACGCCGTTTGTGTTCGTGGGCAATAATGAATACGTCATGGATTTATTCAACATCGGTGTGCGCGAGCGCCTCGATCGCGGCCTGCTGAGCATTTACATAACGCACCGAACGAGCCGGTTAAGATTGATCGGTCTTGCCCTGCGCGCGGTGCTGGGCCGTCTGCGTGAAGACAAAGATTTTCTGGCGCTCCGTTCGAACGAAGTGAACATACACACGGTGCATAAACGCCTGCGCGTCGCTCTCGACGGCGAGATCACGGTGATGCAGCCGCCGCTTAACTACCGGGTGCGCTCGCGCGCGTTGCGCGTAATCGTGCCCAAAGATACGGACGCTGAATGATCATGCGCACGATCGTTCATCTTTCAGACTTACACTTCGGCCGCGTGAATCCGGCGCTGCTCGATCCGCTACAAAAAATCGTCAGCGAGCTCAAACCTGATCTCGTCGCCATCTCCGGCGATCTCACACAACGCGCGCGCTCATACCAGTTTCAGCAGGCACGTTCGTTTTTGGATTCGCTGCCGCAGCCGCAGATCGTCGTGCCGGGAAATCACGACATTCCGCTGCACAACGTTTTCGCGCGGTTTCTTGAACCGCTAACAAAATACAAGCGCTACATCACCGAAGATCTGCAGCCGGCGTATGCCGACGAAGAGGTCGTCGCCATCGGCGTGAACACCGCGCGCTCGCTGGTCTTTAAAGGCGGACGCATCAACCGGCTTCAGGTCGATCGTTTAAGAGACAAGTTTTGTTCGTTGGCGAGTGGGGTGGTGAAGGTCGTGGTGACGCATCATCCATTCGACTTACCGGAAGGTTACGACGAGCGCGACCTGGTGGGGCGGGCGCAGATGGCCATGACGGGTCTCGCTGAATGCGGCGCGGATCTGTTTCTTTCCGGCCATCTGCATGTTAGTCACACCGGCCACACCAAGCGCTACAACATTCGCGGACACTCGGCGCTGGTCGTGCAAGCCGGTACCGCCACTTCAACGCGCGAACGCGGTGAAGCAAACTCTTTCAATCTGCTACGCATTGCTTATCCCGCAATCACTGTCGAAAAGTTTGCGTGGAACTTGTCTACCACCTCGTTCGAGATTGCGACAGCGGAACAATTCCAACACAGCGAAGAAGGCTGGATCAGGACGGCGGCGTAAGACTTGCGTGCCGAAATGAGTGACAACGGGCGAATCAACCGTTTATGCGTTGCGACGCGAAGGAGGAACAATGGAAGTCACGAGAGTTACTGTCGATGAAGTGAAGGAGCGGATGGATCGCGGTGAGGTATTTACCTTCATCGACACGAGAAACCCGAAGGCGTGGAGTGAAGCGGAAACCAAACTGCCGAATGCCATTCGCGTTCCGGCGGATGAAGTTGAAAAACACTTAGATCAAATTCCTCGCGACCGCACCGCGATCACTTACTGTACTTGACCGCATGAAGCATCGAGCGCCAGTGTGGCGCAGACGTTAATGCAGCATGGTATGAAGAATGTTCACCCGCTTTTCGGAGGTTTTGAAGCCTGGGAAAAGGCAGGTCTTCCGGTCGACCAAAAGTAAACCGCGGTGACTGGGCATGGGTGAAGAAATGAAAAAGTCGATAGCGATCAGCATAGCGCTGGCGTTGTGCGTAATCTTTGGCGGTTGCGCGCAACGACAAGCTCACAACGTACAAACAGACAGCCTGTTCCGCGCTGTGCGTGAGGGCAACACGGACATGGTCAGGTCGTTGCTTTCGAGCCCGGGCGCCGACGTGAATGCGCGCGACGACCGCGGCAGCACGCCGCTGCTCGAAGCGGCGCGCTACGGTCACAATGATATTTGCCGGCTCTTAATTGCGGCCGGCGCCGATGTGAAAGCAAAAGACCACGACGGCAAAACCGCACTGATGTTAGCGGTGCAAGGCAATCACGACGAGGTCGTACGAGTGCTCAAGCAGGCGGGTGAAACCGAATGAGCTAGTTCAAAACGCGTCGCGCAGGCTCGTAAAATTTTTGAACCCGCTTCAGATCTCGTTTCTGAGCGGCTTGCGGCCAACCTGAGATCTCACGCGACTGCACACCAGTTGCCACGCGGAAGCCGCGCGATCAAATCGCACGCGCTTTATACCGTGGGCCAACCCGAATAACTGCAACGCACGAATTCCGAGCCAGTTCAAATCGATCTCATACCAACGCAGACCATGACGCGCCGACGTGGGATGAGCGTGATGGTTGTTGTGCCAACCTTCGCCAAACGTCAACAATGCTACCCACCAACTATTGCGCGAATCATCACCGGTTTCGAACCGCGTTCGTCCCCAGAGATGCGTGGCCGAATTAACCAGCCACGTTGCGTGCAGCGCCAACACCAACCGCAAAAAGACACCCCACAGCAGCACGCCCCAACCGCCAAAAACAAACAGCAGCACTCCCACTATTAAAAGCGGAACAAAGTAAAGACGATTCAACCAACGATAGAACGGATCCTTGATCAAGTCAGGAGCGTAGCGCGCGATGGTGGCCTGATCGTGATTCTGCGCCGTGCCCCACAAGATCCAACCGATATGCGCCCACCAGCCGCCGTCACGAGGCGTGTGTGGATCGCCGGCGCGATCCGCGTGTGCGTGATGTATGCGATGCGTGACAACCCATTGAATCGGCCCACCCTCCAGAGCCAGCGTGCCGCATATCGCCAGAAAGTATTCAACCACTCGCGGAACTTTGTAGCCGCGATGCGTCAGCAAGCGATGATAGCCCATGCCGATGCCCAGGCTTCCGGCGACCCAGTAAAGAATCACTGCCGTAATCACAGCAGCCCAGCTCCAGAAAAAAAGCGCGGCGAGTGCCGCAACGTGCGCAAAGATCAGAAAAACCCCATTGGCCCAATTAACGCCGATCATTTCGCGCGCTGCCTGGGTCTCACCTCGTGACTCTGAATTCATCCCCTGTTCCTTTAAAAACAAAATTCGGTAGTGGTCGCAGCTTGAAAATTTTTTGCGCAACCGCTTCAGCGTCCATGAAAGCACAGAGTCGCTGAGAACGGGTTACTGCGCAGGCAAAATTACAAAACTACGACACTACCGAATTTGTGATTCTTCCAAACGAGAACTCGACTACCAGCGTGGTTCGGAACGACGTCCACCACCACCGCCGCCACGATTGCCGCCGTAGCCGCCACCGCCGCGATTGCCGCCGCCGCCGAAGCCACGTCCACCGCCGCCACCACCGCTGCGATTTTCACGGGGCCGTGCTTCGTTGACCTTCAACATGCGACCGGCAAGTTCCTTACCGTTAAACTGATCGATTGCCGACGCAGCTTCTTCTTCCGTAGACATTTCGACGAAGGCAAAACCCTTCGAGCGTCCCGTATCGCGATCTTCAATCACACTGGCTGATTCAACCGTTCCGGCCTGACCAAATAGTTGCTGGAGATCGTTACTGGTAGTTTGGAAAGCGAGATTTCCAACATAAAGTTTCTTTGACATAGAGATTCCTTTTCCTCTGATAAAACATGAAAAGAAGCTGCGAATCGGATTTGGCTTCGGCGAACGGTAGCATTCGAAGAATCAGGTTCGGGTGCTCAATAAGAGCAGCTTCGGAATGGGAAACAACCTGCTCTCGAACGATCCAAACGTCCGGCGCTATTCAGTCTGCGCGGGGCGCATCACCGTCGATGCGCGAGAGAAGGATTAACAGGCGCTTATGATGCCTGTATGTAGACGAAGTTGCAAGCTGCCGATACGACGAGGGGCGGCCAGAAAGCCACCCCAATAATCGTCTCAAGTATGTTTACCTCTTACGGACGCCGGTAATGCCGGTGCCTGCGATTGCGATGTCTTTGAATCAGGTAGCCCGTGCCTGCGCCCGCGCCTGCGCCGATCAATGCGCCCTTTCCACCACCAATCACCGCGCCGCCGACAGTGCCGATACCGGCGCCGATAAGCGCTCCCTTGGTTCGGCTGTGATGCGGGCGGCGATAGTACCGCCGGGTGCGTCTTTGCGCATCAACAGTCAAACTTCCAAAAGTGCTGAGGAGAAGCAGCAGGCTCAGAAATATGGTTAAGGTTCGTCTGGTCCTAATAAAGCTGATCATTTTTTGTCCCCCTGACTAATAGTCTTACCTCCTTTTGCATTTTTTGTGCCTTCAAGAGCCCGCTACGGTCCGGCATTACACTTGACTAATTAAATCCCGAATTGTTGATGTGCGCGGTTCTTGCACAACAGGTGTTCGTTGAGCAGACAACAAAACAATACAGCAGTCGTGTGCAACCGCTACATTCGCCCGCTTGTAATACCAGAGACCAAGGGGGATTTTCCTCTTTGAAAAGCTGAGGAGTTGTAATGTCTAGAACGGTCGCTGACCTGTTGGTTACCCGCCTTATCGATTGGGGTGTAGAAGCTATTTTTGGACTGCCGGGCGATGGCGTAAACGGCATCTTCGAAGCACTCAGAACCCATCAGGACAAGATCCGATTCATTCAGGTACGGCACGAGGAGGCCGCCGCATTTGCCGCCTGCGGCTATGCGAAATACACGGGGCGACTCGGCGTTTGCCTCGCCACGTCCGGGCCTGGCGGTATCCATCTTCTAAACGGGTTGTACGACGCGAAATTCGACGGCCAGCCAGTACTCGCGATCACCGGCCACACGTTTCATGACTTGATCGGCACGCATTATCAACAGGACGTCGATCTCGACAAGCTGTTCATGGACGTCGCCGCTTACAACGAACGCGTGATGGGACCGGCGCACGTTCAGAACGTCGTCGACGAAGCCATCAAAACCGCGCTCGCGCGGCGCACGGTCGCGCACATAACGATTCCCAAGGACATACAGGATTGGACGAATTCCGACGCCGAACGCTCAGAAGCGAACATTCCCCAACATAGCGCTGACATCTATGCGCCCGCTTGTCCGTTACCGCCGGCTGCACTGTTGCAGCAAGCTGCGGCTGTAATCAACGAAGGAAACAAGATCGCGATCCTTGCGGGCCGCGGCTGCTTGAATGCGCGCGCTGAGCTACTTGAATTTGCCGAACGCGTCGGCGGCGTAATCATCAAACCACTACTCGGAAAAGCGGTCGTGCCGGATGACAATCCTTTTACTACCGGCGGCATCGGTCTGCTCGGCACCGCGCCATCGCAGGACGCGATGAAGAGCTGCGACACGCTCGTCATGCTCGGCACGAGCTTCCCTTACCTCGAGTTTTATCCCAAGCCGGGCAAAGCCAGAACTATCCAGGTTGATATTGAACCAACACGCATCGGTTTGCGCCATCCGGCTGAAGTGGGACTCGTCGGCGACTGCCGCGACGTGCTGCGCGAATTGTTGCCGCTGGTTCAGCAAAAAGAGGATCGAAGCTTTCTAAACGAAGCGCAGGAAAACATGCGTAGCTGGAACGAGCTGATGGAAATTCGCGGCACACGTACCGACGCGCCGATGAAGCCGCAGGTGGTCGCGTACGAATTGAACAAGCTGCTGCGGAATGATGCGATTGTCTCCGCGGACAGCGGCACCATCGCGACGTGGGCCGCGCGCTACATTCAAATTCGCGACGGAATGCAGTTCTCGCTTTCCGGCACGCTCGCGACGATGGCGAACTCGTTGCCCTACAGTCTCGGCGCGGCGATCGCGTATCCCGAGCGGCAGATCATCTGCATCGTGGGCGATGGCGGCTTCACGATGTTGATGGGAGAGGTGGCGACGCTAGTCAAGTATCGACTACCGGTCAAGGTCATCATTTTCAAGAACAACGTACTCGGCATGATCAAATGGGAGCAGATCGTGCTCGAAGGCAATCCGCAGTTTGGAGTCGAGTTGCAACCGATCGACTTCGCGGCGTACGCGCGGGCATGTGGCGCGGGTGGCTTCACGATCGAAGATCCGGCAACTGCGCCGGCGATTCTGCGCCAGGCGCTCGAACACGATGGTCCAGCGGTGATCGAAGCGATCATCGATCCGAATGAGCCGCCGCTGCCGGGTAACGTCACGGTGAAACAGGCGATGCGGTTTGGCGAGGCGCTGCTGCGCGGGCAGAAGGATCGTTGGGACATCATCAAGACTGTCGCCGAAGACAAGATTCGCGAGGTCATATAAGAATGATTTCTCTGTGCCTCTGTGTCTCTGTGGTTATTTTCTTTCTACAAACCAGTTAACCACAGAGACACAGCGGCACAGAGAAGAAAGTCGGGAGAACAAGGAGGGGCTTTGCAAGAAAAGTCGACTATACCTTTTCCACGCCGTCAGCTACCGCCACTCGCGCACGTGGCGCAGCTTCTTCCGCAGGACCACATCGCCGACGTTCGCCGCGAAACTAAACAGCGTCTACTCCAGTCCGGCTTACTCGATTCGCTAAAGCCTGAAGCACAGATCGCCGTCACTGCCGGCAGCCGCGGCATGGGCG
>DASXXL010000474.1:0-11330 GCA_036503085.1 Pyrinomonadaceae bacterium
ATAATAATGCTCCCCGAGCGCCGGTAACAACGTGGCTCGCCACATTACAGCACCGTGCTATCATGCCGGACAGGAAAGGTAACCCAATGACAACTCGAAACCCGCTTTGTCTCGTCGCCGTCTGTCTGCTCGCCGTCGTCCTCGTTAATCTCGCTGCTCCAATCGCGTCAGCGCAAACGCCCGAGCCGCGCGACGAGCGGCTGTGGCAACGCGCGCTCGCCATTCACCGTCGCGCCATCGTCATCGACACCCACAACGACATTACGACGCCGATGGCCAATGACGATTTCGATCTCGGTGGCGAGCCGCCCACGCCCTATCGCACCAACATCGCGCGCATGAAGCAGGGCGGACTGACTGCCGAGTTCTTTTCGTTGTACGTCAAACCGTGGTACGTGCAGCACGGCGGCGCCGCGCGTCGCACACTCGACATGATCGACGCGGTTTATCGGGCCGTCGAACGGCATCCGCGAGATCTGATGATCGCGACTTCCGCGGCCGACATCCGGCGCGCCAAGCGAATGAACAAGATCGCCGCGTTGATGGGTATCGAAGGTGGGCACGCGATCGAAGATTCATTGCCGGCATTGCGCGAGTTCTATAGGCTCGGCGTGCGCTACATGACGCTGACCTGGAACAACACAAACAACTGGGCCGATTCGAATCGCGGTCCGAAGACGCATGGCGGGCTCAGTGATTACGGCCGCGAAGTCGTGCGCGAGATGAATCGTTTGGGGATGCTGGTGGACGTGTCGCACGTTTCGGACGACACGATTAGCGACGCGCTCGAAGTCTCGAAAGCGCCGATCATTGCGTCGCACTCTTCAGCGCGCGCGCTCAGCAACGTGCCGCGAAATATTCCCGACGACTTGTTGAAACGCATCGCGAAGAACGGCGGCGTCGTGCAGGTTAATTTTTACAGTGAGTTTGTCGACGAGAAGACTGTTGCGCCACAGAGCGCGGAACGCGACAAGCGTTTGAAAGCGCAGCAGGACGCGATCAATCAGAAGTACAAAGACGATCCCGAACGACTCGCGGAAGAGAGCGACAAACTCGAAGCAGCGAATCCGTTGCCGCCGTTGCCGATCTCGAAGCTGATCGATCACATAGACCACATCGTGAAAGTCGCGGGGATCGATCACGTCGGCATCGGCGCGGACTTCGACGGCGCGAACGACATGCCCGAAGGCGCGCGCGACGTTTCGATGCTGCCAAACATAACTTACGAACTGTTGAAGCGCGGTTACAGCGAACAGGACATTCGCAAGATCCTCGGCGAGAACTTTCTGCGCGTGTTTGCCGAAGCCGAACGCGTCGCGCGCAGCATGAGCAAGTCGATCAGCGGCGACGGCAGCACCCGCAGGATACGTTGACAAGATTTACAAGGTTAACAAGATGACTTCAGAAGAGGTTGAGCAGACCTCTCCTTCAGTAAACGTCATCTTGTGAATTCTGCAATCCTGTCAAACAAAAAAAAGAGCACGGCGAACCGTGCTCCAAAGCAGAAAAGAAGAGAGTATCTCGTATTAGAAGTTCTGACGGTTCTTACCGCCCTGGCTCTGGCCCGTGCCCTGTTCGCCACTGCCGAAATCATCTTCCATGTGGCTCGGCTCGCTGCGCTGACCCGCGCCGCGCTGGCCCTTCGTGAACTCATCGTCATTCTGTTGACCGCGACCAGGAGTCTTCTGCCCATAATTGCCCTGGTTCTTCTGGCCCGTGCCACCGAGGTTCATGTCGCGATCGTCTTTCTTCATTTTGTCATCCGCCATTTCAGTTCATACCTCCCGTGTACGATGTTAATGGTTTGACCGCTGAAATACTCTTCAACACGCGTGCCAATAAAAACCGCGCGAGATCGCGCGAAAGTGGGCGTATCGCGTCTGAAAACCAAATACGCGAGCGTATGAAACGTACACAGTGCGCGTGTTATCATGCGCTGCATTCGATGAATCCCGCAGGCGTTTACATTCACATCCCGTTTTGCAGTTCGCGATGTTCTTATTGCGATTTTGCAACGGGCATCTATCAAATTGAACTCGCTGAACGTTACGTTCGCGCGTTGATAGATGAGATACGCTCATCGCAGTTGAGTGCGGCGCGAGTTGACACAATCTACTTCGGCGGCGGTACGCCTTCGTTACTCGAACCGCAGCAACTCGCGCGGATACTCGCAGCGGTTCACGAGCGGTTTGAGATCGATCCGCAAGCGGAAATTACACTCGAGATCAATCCAGGTAGCGCGACGCCGGCAAAGCTGCTGGCGTTTCGCGAGTTGGGAATCAATCGCGCCAGCTTCGGCGCGCAGACATTTGACGATCGCGAGCTCGCGAAGCTCGGACGTTCGCACACTGCGGCTGACGCACGGCGGACGTTTCACGATCTGCGTGCGGCGGGTTTTGCGAATATCAGTTTCGATCTCATCGCCGGACTGCCGGGGCAAACGCTTGCAGGTTGGGAACGAAACGTTGACGAAGCGCTGGCGCTGCGGCCCGAGCATCTCTCGTTTTACTTGCTGGAAGTGCATTCGGGCACGCCGTTGGCCCAACACATCGAACGTGGCATTCAACCCGTGCCGGATGAAGATCTCGCGGCGGTGATGTATGAATCGATGCTCGAACGTGCTGTCGCGGCGGGCTACGAGCATTACGAGATCTCGAACCTGTGCTTGCCGGGTTTTCAGTCGCGCCACAACACGAAGTACTGGACCGGCGAACCGTATTTCGGTTTCGGGTGTTCGGCGCATTCTTACGACGGTATCAGCCGAAGGTGGTCCAATGAGCGTCAGGTCACGGAATATGTGAGGCTGGTTGAAGAGGGATTGAAACCCCTTGTCGAAGAGCACGAATTAACAATACAAGACTTGAGATCGGAGGCGCTGTTTCTTGGTTTGCGTCTGATGCGCGGGGTCAGTGTGGATCTTTGTAAAGACTACGGACCGGATCTCGAAAGATTCAGAGAAGCCGGTTTGCTCGAACTTGACGGCGACTATGTGCGACTGACGCGAAACGGCGCGCTACTCTCGAACGAAGTCTTCTCCGCCTTTGTATGATCATCGCCATCGACGGGCCATCCGGCTCCGGTAAATCAACTTTGGGACGAATGCTGGCGCGGGAGTTGAACCTCCTCTATATCGACACCGGTTCGATGTATCGCGCTGTCGCTCTCGCCACGATCGAAGCCGGCGTCGATCCGCATGACAGCGAAGCCGTCGTCGAACTCGCCACGCGCAGCGACATCGATCTCGAAGGCGATCCCGATTCGTTGAAAGTGCTGCTCAACGGCCGCGACGTCACCGAACGGATTCGCAGCGAAGACGTGACCACGATGTCTTCGGTCGTCTCAACAATTCCCGGCGTGCGGCGCGCCATGGTCGCGCGCCAACGCGAGCTGGCCCAACGCGGCGCTGTGCTCAACGGCCGTGACATCGGCACCGTGGTCTTTCCCGAAGCGGACGTAAAATTCTTTCTTACGGCCGCGCCCGAAGAACGCGCCGAACGGCGTTTCAAAGAAGATCGACTAACAAACCACGATGTTTCATTCGCAGAAACGATGGCCGACATGGTCGAACGCGATCGCCGCGATTCAACACGCGCCGACTCGCCACTCAAAGTCGCCGACGACGCGATCGTCATCGACTCGTCCGGTCTTTCAATCGAAGACGTCTTCCTACTGATGATGAAATATGTTCACCGGCATCATTGAAGAACTCGGCCGCGTCCGCAGCATCGAGCAGCGCGGCGAAAACGCTTACATCACCATCGAAGCGCGTGTCGTCACCGAAGGCACAAACCACGGCGACTCGATCGCCGTCAACGGCGTTTGCCTGACCGCGCTCGACATTCACGACGACTCCTTCGCCGCGGACGTCTCGCGCGAGACGCTGCTTCGTTCGACGCTCGGCACCTTGAAACCCGGCACGCCCGTAAATCTCGAACGCTCCGTCACGCCCGCGACGCGTCTCGGCGGCCACATCGTCCAGGGCCACGTCGACGCGCGCGGCCAATTCGTTTCCGTCGAAGATCACGGCGAGTCGTGGACCGTGCGTATTGGTTTCCCGCCCGAAATCGCCCGTTATCTCGTTTTCAAAGGCTCGGTGGCGGTCGAGGGCATCAGTCTCACGATTGCGGACCTCGCCGACGAATACTTCGAAATCGCGATAATTCCGAAGACTTGGGAAGTAACAAACCTCTCCCGCCTCAAACCCGGCGACAGCGTGAATCTGGAGGTCGACGTAATCGGCAAGTACGTGGAAAGATTACTGGCTTTCGGTTAGTATTAACCCGCTTTTCGTGTCGCTGTAGAGTAGGACCATTGCCCGTGGCCTTTGCAAGCATTGACGAAGCCGTCGCCGACATTCGCGACGGCCGCATGATCATTATTGTTGACGACGAGGATCGCGAGAACGAGGGCGATCTCGTGTGCGCGGCTGAGAAAGTCACGCCCGAGATTATCAACTTCATGGCTCGTTACGCGCGCGGCCTGATTTGTCTGCCGTTGACCGAAGAACGTTGCGACGAACTGCACCTGACGACGCAGGTCGCGGACAACACGTCGTTTCTCGGCACCGCGTTTACCGTTTCGATCGACGCGCGGCGCGGCATTACAACGGGCATCTCCGCGGCAGATCGCGCGACGACAATCCTGGTCGCGGTCGATCCGCAATCACGGCCACAGGATTTGGCGCGGCCTGGTCATATCTTCCCGTTGCGCGCAAAGGACGGCGGCGTGCTCGTTCGTCCCGGTCAAACAGAAGCGAGCGTCGATATCGCCCGCATCGCCGGACTCTACCCCGCCGGTGTGATCTGCGAAGTGATGAACGAAGACGGCACGATGGCGCGCATGCCGGAACTCGAAGTGTTTGCCGCGGAGCACAACCTGAAGATCATCAGCGTGGCGGAGCTCGTGCGCTACCGCATGAGCAAGGAGCTGCTCGTGCGGCGCGTGGTGGAAACCGATCTGCCGACAGTTTACGGACGTTTCCGTGCGATCGCTTATGAGAACGTCATCAACGGCGACGTGCATCTGGCGATGGTTATGGGCGACGTCCGGACTGACGATCCGGTGCTCGTGCGCGTACACACGGAAAACGTCACCTGCGATATGTTCGGCTCGTTGATCGACGACACGGGTTTTCAACTGCACACGGCGCTGGAGAAAATCGCGGCCGCGGCGCGTGGCGTCGTCTTGTACCTGCGCCAGCGCGAACACAGTTTGGATTTGGTTAACCAGTTGCGCACGTATAGTGTGATGCAGGAAAGTGGAACAAGTAAGCGGGAAGCAAGTTTGCAAACGGGTTACGGAATCGATCGCGACTACGGTGTGGGCGCGCAGATTCTCCACGACCTCGGGTTGCGGCAGATCCTGCTGCTGTCGAATCATCCCCCCAAAGTCGCAGCGCTCGAGGGTTTCGAGTTGTCGGTGGTCGGCAACGTGCCGCTAGGCCATCCGGCATCGAAGGGCCACGAGACTGCCGTCTGAATCAAATGCTGGGACCGCAGGCGTCTCGCCTGCACTTGCCGGCAGTCGCTCCTTGCTATTGTTCCTTGGCAGGCGAGACGCCTGCGGTCCCAGGTAGCGAGATTTCATCTCTCCCTCTAGAATTCGAAGCTCCCCGATGTCGCCAAGCGGCTGTGCGTTATGAGTGTAGACGATCCCAAGAGACCAACAGATCTACCCGAGCGCCCGGAATCACCTAAGCCTTCGGTGCGCAAACGATGGCGCTACTTCACGCGGCGCCACGCGATTATCGCCGGCCTGATCCTCGGCGTGGGCGTGCTGGTGCTCGTCCTGCTCGCGTTCTTTCTCTATCGGCTTGGCTTTGTCGATCGCTACGTTGCCGGGCAGATCAAGAACACCTTCGCCAACTACGGAATCCGCGCGGAGATCAAAGAGTTTCACGCGACGGTGCCGCCGAACACCGTCGAGATGAACGGCGTCGAGCTTTACGACTCCGTTTCCGGTGAGAAGCTCGGCAAAATCGATAAGCTAAGCGCGACGATTCGCATTGAAGATCTTTACGCGCTGAACCTGCGCCGCGAAATCAGTCTGAAAGATCTCAAGATCGAGGGCTTTGAAGCGTGGGTCACGTTTGACGAGCAGGGCCGTTCGAACTTCCGCAACATCCACGTGCCGCCGCCCGAGCCGAACGCACGCATTCTCTTCGCTTACGCAACCGCGAACATTGAAGTGAAGAATGGCGTGGTTCACTACGGCGACGCGCGGCACGAGATCTCCGGCGAAGCGCGCAACCTCGAGGTGATGATTCAACCCGAGAACCCAAGCGCGCCCGCTACCGGCTGGGCCAACAACGTTTCGCTCACGCTTTCGAATTCAACGTTCACTTACGACGGGAGAACGGTTAGCAACATCGATCTGACGGGACGAGGCCGTGTAAATCAAACCAGCGCCGACATTCAGGAGCTCGTGCTCAAATCGCCGGTGGCGGAAGCGCGTCTCACCGGCAAGATGAACGATTGGCGCGCGCTGAATTACGACCTGAGCGTCACTTCATCCGTCGATCTCACGCAACTCTCTGACGTGTTGCACTCCGGCACGGCGTTGCGCGGCGCGGGAAATTTTGCGGGAACGATCACGGGCCAGGGCGATCAATTCAAAGTCAACGGCGAGATCAAGTCTGACGCGCTCGCGGCCGACAATTTGCGCTTGCAGGGATTGAATGTCAGCGCGAATGGATCCGTAAACGGGCGCAGTTACGAGATCAACGGCAAAGCAGTCGCCGATCTTTTGAACGCCGGCAATTTCCGGCTCGACACGTTGCAGATCGCCGGTCAGGTGATGGGCACCGGGACTGACTTTCGCTGGGTCGGCGAACTGCGCGCGGTTGCCGAACGAAGTTACGGCATGACCCTCGGCGGGCTGATCTTGCGCGATGCGCGCGCGGAGATGAACAACGGCAACCTGACGGCGTCGGCGGGCCAGTTCACCGCGAATAGCCTCTCGACCTCGAGCGCGAAAGTTAACGGTATCACCGCATCGGATCTGCGGGCGCGAAGCGAGAACGACGTCACGACCGCGACGATCGCGAGCGTGAAAGCGGGAACGATCAACGCTTCGGGCGCGACAGTGAAAGGCGTCACTGCAAACAACGTCTCTGTTGACGATCGCGGCGGCGTCACGAGCGTTGTGGTGAAACAGGTGCAAGTCGGCGCGATGAGCGCGGCAGGCGCGGAAGTTGGCAGCCTGAACATCGCGGGTGTGCGTTTGTCGGTGCGCAATCAACAGATTCAAGGATCGACCGCGGATATCGACGTGGGCACAGTGAAACTCGCCGACGGCGAAGCGCAAAACGTGAAGCTCACGAAGCCTGTGTTTGTCGTCGCGCCTTCGGGAAGTTATCGCGCGTCGGCCGACTTGAGTATCGGCGGCGGCGTGCTCGGCCAGATGCAGATGGGCCAGGCGCGCGCGTCTGTCGTCGCGACCAATCGCGAGCTCCAGTTGAACAACTTCACGGCGGACGTGTTCAATGGACGCGCGACAGGAAACGCGCGCGTCGCGATCGCCCGCGGCGGTACATCGCAGATCACGGCCGACTTCAACAACATCGACATCGCTGGTCCACTCGCAGCGATTGCGGGCAGTGTTGTGCCGTTGACTGGACGCGCCACAGGCCGCGTCGATCTCACGTTTCCCGGCACTGACTACAAACTCGCATCGGGCTCGTTAACGACACAATTGGTCGCGCAAGCGGGCGAAGTCAGCGCCGATCGCATTCCGATCAACGGCACCGTGGCGCTCCGTGCGAACCGCGGCGTCTTCGATATTCAACAAGTGAACTTACAGACGCCGGCGTCGCGCCTCACGGCGACCGGCCAGTTCTCGTTCCAAAACGATTCCAATCTGCAACTCGACGTGGCTTCGACCGACGCCGCCGAGTTCCAGGCGGTGTTTCTCTCTTCGGGTTTGCTGCCGGAAGTCGACGAGAAACTGCACGAATACGGCATCGGTCTCGCGGGCCAACTCGCGTTCAACGGAAACATTCGCGGACGCCTTGCTAATCCCGATGTGAACGGCCGCGTGACGCTTGGCTCGTTGCTTGTAAACGGGACCGAGCTGGGCGCGCTCTCGGCGTCGATCGCGATGAATGAGACGGAAACACGTGTGACCGACGGACAGTTGTCGGAAAGAGACGGCGGCGGCGTGCGCTTCTCGCTGCTCGCGCCACGCAGCGGCAAGGACAACGCGTCGCTGGATGCAACGCTCGATCGTTTCAGTGCTCGTTCGGTGCTTGCGTTGTCCCCGTTCAGTCGCAATGAGCGCGTCACGTCAGACACTGAAGCCGACATCTCCGGCCAGATAAAGATCGACGGCATTCCCAACGCGATGAGCGGCAGCGCGAACCTGACGCTTGGACCAGGTCGTCTTGCGGGTGAGCCTTTGCAAGGCGGCGTTGCGCGCGCGACGTTCAATGGTCCAAACGTGAACATCGAAAACGTCGACGTGCGGCTCGGCGCGGGCCACATCGTGGCGAGTGGAAACCTCAACACCACGAGCAAGAATTTCGACTTGCAGGGACGCGCTGAGAATTTCCAACTGGCGCAACTCGCGGCTCTTGCGAATCGGCCCGGCGTCGCGTCGGTCAGTGGCGTGGCGAACTTCAACGCGCATGTTAAAGGCAATTTTGCTGACCGAGCTTTTTCGAGTTACGACGTCACGTTTGACGGCACGGCTACGGGCGTCTCCGTCAACGGCCATCCGGCGGGCGACCTGGCGCTCGAAGGCCGCACGCAGAACCAGCAACTCAGCATCACTTTGCGGACCGGCATTCTGGGCCAGCAACAGGTGGTCGCCGCGCAAATCAATCTAGCGAGCGAAGAGTTGCCGGCCACGATCAATACGACGCTCAACAACGCCGACCTGACCAACCTGCTCGCGATTATTTTGCCAAATACGGGTGTGCGCGTTTCGGGCCGAGCGAATGGAACGATCAGCGCCAAGGGAAACCTGGTCGACGAGGATCGCAATTTCTCACTCGCCGGTCTGACCGGCGAGGCAAACTTCTCGGAACTGAGTTTTCGAGTTGAAGACATTCAACTCACCGCCACGACGCCTTTTGTCGTGCACTTCAGCCCGAACGAAGTCGCTTTCAACTCGGCGCGCTTCACTGGTCCGGGCACGAACCTCGTGCTTGACGGCACGATCGCCAGCGGCAGTGGCGGTAAGCAGAATCTCGACATCAACGGCGATCTGAACCTGCGCGTGCTGAACGGCGTCTCGCCTGATTTCTTCACGTCAGGCACGGCGCAAGTCGCGATGCGCATCAACGGCAGTTTCGAAGCGCCGCGTGTGATTGGAACCGCGTCGGTCAACAACGGTTCGGTTTCCGCTCTGATCGGAAACGAGCGTTGGACTGTGTCGAATTTGAAAGCGGGCATCAGGTTTACGGCGAACCAGGCGTCGATCGATTCATTTGACGGCATGCTCGGCGGCGGCCGCATCTCGGCAACAGGCGGCGCGCTGCTCGAGGGTTTCAGAGTCTCGGCGTTTCGCGTCAACCTCCACGGAACCAACGTCACCGTGCCGTTTCCCGAAGACTTCCGTTCGACGCTCGACGCGGACGTGGAGATCCGAGGCTCGTCGCGCGAGCAGTTGATCGGCGGCACCGTGAACCTGCGCCGCACCGAGTACACGAAGGACATCGAGCTGGCGGATATCATCAATACGCGGCGCGAGTCGATTGAAGAGGGTACGGAGATCGAGTTGGCGCGTACGGCGGTGTTTGCAGCGCTGCACGTTGAAGGACGCAACGCGCTCGTCGTGCGCAACAATCTCGCGGACCTCGTCGGTTCGGTTTCGTTGCAGCTCGATGGTCCCGTAAACGATCCCACCATCTCCGGACGCATCACCGCGACGAGCGGCACGCTCAACTTCCGCAACGATCGTTACGAGATCACGCGCGCGTTGCTCGATCTGCCGCCGGGCCGAAACCAGGATCCGGTCGTCAACATTCAGGCTGAATCGAACATTCGCGGCTATCGCGTGATCGTGAGTCTGACTGGTCCATTGTCGCAGCCGCAGGCGGCCGTGCGTTCCGAGCCGGCGTTGCCGCAGGCCGACGTTGTTTCGTTGATCACGACCGGACAGCTTTCCTCGAGTGACACGAGCACATCGATCCTGTCGCAGTCGGGAGTCGGCGCGGCAACGAGTTTGTTGACCGATGCGCTGATCAATGCGCCTGCCCAACGAGCAACAAGCAAGTTGTTTGGTCTGACGCGTTTTGAGATCAGTCCCGTGATTGGCGGCACGAGTGGTTCGACTCCCGCCGCGCGATTGACTCTCGGGCGGCGCATCAGCAAGGAAGTCACGGTCACTTATTCGACCAACGTCACTTCCGATCCGAACCAGATTTTGTCGCTCGAATATCGCGTGTCCGACCGGCTGTCGTTCATCGCGCAATACGAGCAGGCTTCGACGCGCAGGCTGACTTCGCGCACGAATAATTTCAGTTTTGAGATCCGGTTTAGAAAGCGATTTTGAACAAGGGGTACGTGAGGGAATTGTTGCCGGAGACGCCTAAGATTCGACTGCTGCTCATAATTCTGCTGGTCCTGGTGTTCCTTCCGGCGATTTGTGGCAACGCGGCAACCAAGACAGCGAAAGACGCGAGAATCGAGGACTACGAAGGCCGGCAGATTACGGCGGTTGAAGTAGTAATCGAAGGCTCGCCCGCGGATACGAACATACAGACCGAGTTTCTGGCGCTGTTGAAAGTCGCGGCCAACACGCAATTTTCCGCGGTGCGTGTGCGCGACTCGTTGCAGGCGTTGTTTGATTCGGGACGCGTCGGTAATGCGCGCGTGGAAGTTGTCGAGGAAGGCCCGCCGCGTACCGGTCCCGTCAGGCTGCGCTTCGTGGTCCAGCGTCAGGTGCAGATCGGCGAAGTGCACATCGAGCTCGGACCAGTAACCGGAACTCTGATCGCTGTCGACGAACTGCGCGCTCGTTTGAACTTCATCGAACCAGGCACACGTCTTTCCAAACAACTGATTCTCAGTAACGCCGACGAGGTCCTCGTCTACCTGCGCGACCGCGGTTATTTCAACGCCACTGTCGATCCCGTCGAACAACTCGGCCCGCGTGGCGTGCGCGAGACGGTGACTTACAAAGTCACGCCCGGCGAGCAGGCGCGCGTCGAGTCGTTCGACATACAGATCAACGGGTTCAATGCCGCGCCTGTGCGCAGCTCGCTCACGTTACAGCCGCAAACGCCGTTCACGCGCGACGCGCTCGCCGACGACGTGAAGAAGATTCGCGACGCCCTGATCGCGCAGAACTATCTCACGCCCATTCTCGAAGACGCGCGCGTCGAACGG
>DASXXL010000475.1:0-2071 GCA_036503085.1 Pyrinomonadaceae bacterium
TTAGTAGTTCGGCCAGGTGCATCACGCGAACAGAGGATTGCTTCCGCGACAACCGCCCACCAATCTGCATCAAACAACTCGCATCGCCCGACACGACCGCATCGACACCCGCACGCTCGATCGCTTCGATCTTCTGGTCGAGTATCGCGACCGAGATCTCCGGATACTTCACCGAAAACGTGCCGCCAAAACCGCAACACGCCTCCGCATTCTCAACCTCAACAAACTCAGCGCCGCGCACGTTGCGAATCAATCGTCGCGGCTCGCTCTTCAAATTCAGATCGCGCAACCCGTGACACGCGTCATGCCACGTCAACCTTCCCTTCCAGCTCGCGCCCACGTCTTCCACTTTCAAGACGCGCACGAGAAACGAACTAAACTCGTGAGTGCGCGCGGCGACTGCGCGAGCGCGCGCCAGCCATTCCGGCTCATCCGCAAACAGTTCCGCGTAATGATGAACCATCGCCGTGCACGATCCCGACGGGCTGACGATCGCATCCGCTTTGCTCTGTTCAAACACCTCGATGAACCTTTTCGCGACCTGTCGCGCTTCGTCACGATAACCAGTATTGAAAGCCGGTTGTCCGCAGCACGTCTGGCGCTCGTCAAACTCAACTTTGCAGCCGGCACGCCGCAGCACCTCGACGCAACTCGTCGCGATGCTGCTCCACATTTGATCGACCAGGCAGGTGACGAACAACGAAACCTTCACAACACCCTTCACGTCTAAAGATACTTTTCCCAGTGACCAAGAATAGTGCGGAGCTCGTCGAGCTCGCGCGGGCTAACGTTCACCAGCGGCGGCCGCACTGGACCACCGTTCAAACCAATCATATCCATCATCGCTTTCATCGCCGACACTTCATAACCGCGCCGGCGCGAACGAAGCTCGTAAAGCGGGATCACGCAAGTCTCCAACAACTCCGCTAACGCTTCCGTGTCGTTCGCCGCGGCGAGCTCGTGCAGCTTCAGCGAGAGCGCCGGCGCAATGCTTGCGATGCTCGAAGTGAACGCGCGAATTCCGGTGCTGTAATAAACGCCGACCATATCGTCGCCCGCGCCGCCGATCCACACCAGGCGTTCGCCGACGCGATGCATCAACGATTGAAGCTGGCGCACGTCTCCGTGACCGTCTTTCCACGCCACGAGATTCGTGAGCGACGTCAAACGCTCAACCATCGCCGGCGTGAACCTCGCCCAATCGCGACTGTAGACGATCATTCCGAGCCGCGTGGCCTTAGCAATCGAGCGATAGTATTCAAACAAACCCTCGTCGTCGGCTTGCTGATAGTAAGGCGGAAAGATAAGCAGTCCGTCAGCGCCGGCTTTCTCCGCCGCCTGGGCCATCTCAACGCCGAGCCTTTGTCCGAAACCGACACCCGCGATCACCGGCACGCGATCTTCCACCGCGAGCGCCGTTAGTTCGATGACGCGCAGGTACTCAGCGGGCGTGAGCGAATACATCTCGCCCGTGGCGCCCGCCGCAACGATCGCCGAAACGGGATACTCCAGCAGTTTATTGAGGTTTACGTGCAGGCCGGGCAGATCGAGCGAGAGGTCGTCCTTGAACGGCGTCACCGGAAAGGCGATCACGCCGGAGAGTTTGTTACGCAGCGTGTTCGGATGCATGCGTTACAGATTCTACGTTGTGCACCGGGGATTTTCATCAGAATTCGTGTTACTTTATTGCTCCCACGAAAGTCTCTGGAGAAGAATCATGAACCCGAGTAGACGAAAGTTTTTGAAAGGCGTCGGCATTGCAGGCGCGGGCGCGGCGCTTGCCGATCACCTGTTGATCGAGACGCAGGCCAATGAGTCGGAAGCGACGCCGCAGATGATCTCGGGCGCGACGACGATCACGCTCGACGTGAACGGCCAAACGCGCAACGTCGAGGTCGAGCCGCGCACGACGCTGCTGAACGCGCTGCGCAATCATCTTGAGCCCGCCGTCACTGGACCAAAGCTCGTCTGCGACGTCGGCACGTGCGGCGCGTGCACCGTGTTGCTCGACGGCAAACCCGCGTATTCGTGTCTCGTGCTCGCAGTCGACGCGACAAACAAGAAGATCACG
>DASXXL010000476.1:0-4853 GCA_036503085.1 Pyrinomonadaceae bacterium
GAGTTGGGCCTGATCGCGGGGCGCATGGAAAAGCTGTCGGAGTTTTTTGTCTCGCCGGGTTTTTGTGAAGAGAAGATGTGGGTCTATCTCGCAACGCAGCTCGTGCAGGGTCAGCAACGGCTCGAGGAAGACGAGGTGCTCGAAGTCGTGCGGCTGCCGATCGCGGAGGCATTGGAAATGATCACAAGCGGCGAGATCCAGGACGCGAAGACAATCATCGGTCTGATGCTCGCCGCGCCCAAGGTCGGCGCGCCGTTCCTTGATACAGACTACCCCGCGGCTTTGCCTTGAAAGTCGCTTGCGAATTGATTTCTCTGTGCCTCTGTGTCTCTGTGGTTGGTTTTCGCTAGGAAATTATTAACCACAGAGACACAGAGGTACAGAGAAGAGTGCGCTCCTTGAGTTTTGGGGCAAAGCTCTATCCCGCCGTTTAGTAATTTGCGATCGCGTTATCTGTGACCTAAACTCGCTCGGTGTTCACCGAAGAACCTTCCAGCGAACAGACATGGGTGCCGGCTGAGTCAACCGTTTCTTCCGAGGTTCCCACAACCGAACCGCCGGCTCCCACAAGTGAACCGTTTTCATTCCCACCACCGCCTTCGCCTCCGACCATTCCGAGTGGAGACCGGCGTTGGTACCACCTACTGATGGCGATCGGCACCTGGTTTGTCAGTCTGTTGCTGCTCCTTATTGTGCCCATCATCGTCGCGGTGCCGTATTTTCTTTACGTGTGGACTTCGCGCGGCGTGCCGAGTCCCCAGGCTTTAGCAAACGATAAGACACTGCTCTTTATTTCCATTCTCGGCATCATCCCGACGCACCTGCTCACACTTTTAGTCGTGTGGCTCGTCGTTAGCCAGTGGCGCAAGCGCCCGTTCTGGAAGACGATCGGTTTCGAGTGGCCCAAGTCTGCTAGTCCGCTGATAAGCACATTATCCTACGCTCTGATCGCTGTCGCCCTGTTCGTGCTCGGCGCGGTGGTGACGAGTCGCTGGGGTGGCAGCAAAACGCAGCTCGATCTGCTGGTCGAGAGTTCGCTTCCGGCACGCTTCGCGACGGCGTTCGTGGCTGTCTTTACCGCGCCGCTGGTTGAAGAGATGATTTATCGCGGCGTTCTCTATTCCGCTCTCGAGCAAGCGCTCGGCAGGGCCGTGGCGATCGGCGCCGTCTCGTTACTGTTCGCGGGCGTGCACGTTTTTCAATACCAAAACAACATCGCGGTGATCGTGGTCATCACGATGCTGAGTTTTACGTTGACGCTCATGCGCGCGTACACCGGCAAGCTCCTTCCTTCGTTCGTAGTTCATCTCGTCTTCAATGGCATTCAATCAGTCGTGATCGTGCTCGCGCCGTTCTTCGGCTGGGGCTCTTCGTAAAAAGTTATGGCCGCGGCCTACGACGTTGTGGTGGTGGGCGCAGGAATCGGCGGCCTCACTGTCGGCGCGCTGTTGTCGGCGCGCGGAATGAGTGTTTGTGTGCTGGAGCGGCAGTCGCAGGTGGGTGGCTGCATCGCACGCGTTGAGTTTTCGGGACACGAGTTCGAGCCGGGGATGGGGATTTACACGTCCTTTGGTGAGGGTGAACTCTTCGAGGGGATATTCGACCAGTTGCCGGTTGACGTGCCGTTGACGTCATTGGCGCCGCGGCCTTACGTGGTGCGGCTTGCGGACGGCACGGATGTCAAATTACTCACTGGCGATGCGTTCTTTGATGAACTGCGGAAGCAGTTTCCGGAGTGTGCAGATCAGGCGATCGAGTTCTATCGTAAGCCAGCGCTGGAAAATTTACCCACGATCTCTCCGCGCTTTCAGTCTTTTATCGACACGCAGCTTCGCGGGTTTCTTCATACTTCCATCGATCAGTGTTCATCTGTGGCCGCTGCGGCCGCGCTGGCGCGAGCGTGCGGGCCGCTTTACGAGATTCACGGCGGACCCGCGACGCTTGCGGAGCGTCTCGCTGAATCAATCAAGCTCAGCGGCGGCACAATCCGTCTGAACACGCCGGTGCTGCGACTGGCTTACGATTCGAGCGGCGCGGCTGCCGGCGTCGATCTGCTGAACGGCGAACAAGTCTTCGCGAAGAAAGCGATCGTTAGCAACCTGACCATCTGGGACACGTACGGCAAACTCGTCGGCCTGAATCGCACCCCACCCGAAATCAAAAAACTCCTCAACTCCCTGCACGGCTCCGGCGCTTATGTCGTCTACACAATCATCGAAACAGCGGCCATCGCGCGCCTCCCGAGCGAGCGTCTGCTGGTCGCCACGCAACCTTCTGACGACGAGTCGTTCACCGAGTTCACACTGGCGACGAACGGCCCAACAGCAACACTCCAGTCCGCCCCCGACGTAAACGACTGGTTCACTTTCCACGCAAGCGAAGAAGACTTCGAAGACTCCGATCAATCTGCCCTCGAGAGCTTCTGGACCAAACTACACGCCGCCCTCCCCGAACTCGGCAGCGACATCGAAGTCATCGAAACCGCCAACCCGCGCACCTTCTACGAAAACACGCGCCGCAAACTGGGAATGATCCTCGGCCTTAAAATACCGAAAATCTCCTCCCCCACGACCTCAGTCCCGAACCTCTTCCTGGTCGGCGACACCGTCACCTCAAGCCCAGACCTCGCGACCGTCACCGAATCCGCCCTTTCTCTCGCCAACCACCTGCACAAAAATCTCTAGACACCGGCGATTGTCTATTGTATACAGGCAACAGACAATATGTACGTTACCGTAGATGAACGCGACGCACGCCCGCTGTACCAACAGCTCGTAGATGAGATCAAAACCCTGATCGCCCGCGGCGAGCTGACGCAGGGCACGCTGCTGCCGCCCGTCCGACAAGTCGCTTCAGATCTTGGCGTGAATCTGAACACCGTCGCTTTTGCTTATCGAAAACTACAGCAGGAAGGTCTTATTCGCGTGAGGCACGGCTCGGGAGCCGTGGTCATCTCTCAAACCCTCAAAGACAAGCCGGACGAGCGTCTGCGGGCGCAATTACGAACAGCCCTGACGCAGCTAATCCTCGCCGGACTAAAGCAGCCGGAGATCAAAGCCCTCATCAATGAAGAGTTGGACGGTTTGTTAAAAGAGAACGCTCGGGGATAGCTCGCTCTTTTTTGTGGTCGCGAGCTACGGCTGGTTCGGCAATCTCTCCAGGTTCTTACGCGGCGCCGGATTGCCCGTCTCGGGATTGATCATCCGTGGCTCGCGGATGGATCCACCGTTCCCCGCTCCGTTGCCATTGCCAAACCCACCGTTACCCGCCGGAGGCGTCGGCGGACGATAGCTACCACCGCTGTTCGAAGGCGTCCCGCCGTTGGTCGGATACCGTTGACCGCCGCTCGAGGCCGTGCCGTTATGGCCGCCATAATTCGGGTAATAAGTCGGAACCCACGGCATATAGAACGCACTCGTGTACGAGCCGTACGGCGAGCCAAAGCCGAGATAATAAGGCAGGAACGTGTAACAACCGACGCGCGGATTGAAGAACCACAAGCCCAAAGCGCGCCTATCGAGGAACGAGAACGGATCGTTGAACGACGCGAACGCAGTGTTCAGGACCCGGTTGGTAATCCGCTGATTGGCCTTCGCGAGGGCCTGGCCGCGTTCTTTACTCCAGTTTTCTACGTCGTCTTTCTTCTTGTCTTCGTCCGTGAGCTTGGCGACGGAGAAGTTGGTGGCGTTGAAAATGACCTTGTTGCCGCCTTTGACCTTCGTGTGGGAGTCGCTCAGGATCACGCGGCCTTTGCGCACGATCAGTTCAGTGGCGTCGTCGGGCACGACGTTCAAGCGATAGAGGCCCTGGCGCACGATCGCGAGACGCGTGTGCGGTGTGCTGACGCCGATGTTCAAGTCGAGGTTGTCGGCGCCGGTCGCTTCCACGATCGCGGTGCCGCGAAGCAGCCGCACTTCGAGATTGGCGAGACTGTTGTCGAGCAATTCGACTTCGGAGTTACCGCCGAGACGCAGGTACGAACCCGGATTAAGCAGAATTTCGACCCGTCCGTCGCCGTCCGTGCGGACGCGGTCGCCGGAGTTCAGGTCATCGGTGATCGATAGTTGTTGCCAGTCGGATTCACCGCGTGAGATGACGTTTGCGCCGCCGGTGATGGCGTTAATGCCGCCGGCTTTAGCGGAAATGACAAACTTGTCACGCGTCGTTTGGCCGAAGCTGACGACCGAACAGGCCAACACCAAGGTTACGGAGAGTAGAAATAGCGGGAGGTAGAAACGTCTGCGCACGGAAAGATCCTCCGATTTGAGATTGTTTTAGGGGGTCGGCCGGTAATCTCGCGAGCATTATAGTCTGATGAGGGAAAGTTACAAGCTTTCTGAAGCCTCTCACCTCATGGTTTCGAGGAGTTTGGCGTGATAGCCGCGTTTGGTGCGAGCGAAGAGGTCGGGACGGTTCAGTAGCTGCACCTCGACCGAACGCCACTTCCCATCGAGCGTCTTGTTCGACGGCCGGTAACCGATGCTGTAGACGGTGCTGAGATCGCGCACCACCTGCGGATAAACCGTGTCGAGATCGCTGAGCTTCGCCGCGTGATAGAGTGTCGTGCCGCACGTCGTCGCGATCAGGCTCAACTGCTCGCGCGCCTGCGCGTACGCCGCGCGCGGAACGTGATAACGCTTCACGTTCTCTTCTTCCGTGTCGAGATAAATCGGAAAGATGACCGTCTCAGAGCCCCTGATTTCCTCGAGCAACTTGTCAAACGGCGTCTGCGAACCTGGACCAGGCACGTCGGGGAGCGCGTTGTCGATGCCGTCAGTCATGACGACGACCGCACTGCGCCGCGATCCGCTGCCGCGTGCGATCAAATCGCGCAACACCCAATCGAGCGAGTC
>DASXXL010000477.1:0-2839 GCA_036503085.1 Pyrinomonadaceae bacterium
CTGGGAGATTCATCCGGTTTATCAACTCGAAGTCTGCAAGGCAAAGACGAAGGACTTGAAAGCCTGCGACGTCAAAGACAATTCAGTCTGGGTTCCCTTAGACCAATGGCTCAGCAGCGAGAACGACGAAGCGGGGGAATAAATCACGTTTCCGCGCGGAACTTTTTCGGCGAGCGGTTGTCTAAGCGTGCATGAGAAAGGCAATCGCTGCTACGGCGCCGAATATCAATGTCACGCCGCTTATCGACGTGCTGCTCGTAATGCTGATCATTTTTATGGTGGCGTCGCCTTTGCGGCCGCACCGGTTCACGGCGAATCTGCCGTCACAGCAGCCGCCCGATCCGCGGCTGAAGCCGAATGACAACACGCTCGTCGTAACCATCGAACCAGATCGCACGTTGCGGCTCAACACCCTCACCGACGTGGGCACGGTCGATGATGTCTCGAAACTCAATCAGAAGCTGGTCGCGTTGTTTGCGGAGCGCACGCGCAACAAAGTCTATCGCGCGGAGATGCTCGACCGCCTCGACGTGCCGGAAGCATTGCGCATCGAGAAGACCGTTTTCATCAAAGCGCCGCGCGGCATTCGTTACGGTGAAGTGATGCAGGTGATAGATGGTCTGAAAGGCACCGGCGCGGAACCTATCGGCCTGCAACTCGACGATCTCAACTAATCGCCTCTTCAGCCTTGTGTTCTGTTGGGGGAATGGGGTGTAATCTGCCGGTGAGGAGATGTACCCCCAGCATGAAAAACCCCAGCAAGGCAAACCGCCTTTTTCCCCTAATCTCTTTGATAATTGGCTTCACTGCCGCGAGCGTGATGGCCCAGGACATCACCGGCGGCGGCAGTCTGGTCCGCGATATCACCGGTGGCGCCGCGTTGATCTTTCGCGCGCCGTCGAATCCTACGGTCCACGCGACTTCCGGCGGGCAGGGCGCTTCCGGCGGCGGCCGCATCAAGAGCCACAACACTAAACCTCCCGAACGGCAGCAAGACTCGATCATCGCGCGGGCGAATGCCGCCCGCAGTGCGCCGAAGCCACGTTACGCCGAAGCTGAAGAGCAGTATCAACTCGCCGCGCGCATCGCACCCGATGATGCGCGTGCGTTTGCCGGTCTCGGAAATGTTTATGTGGACCAGGGCAAGTTTGCGCAGGCCGTCGACGCTTATCAGAAGGCGATCAAAGTGAAGCCTGATTACACGAGCGCGTATCTGCCGCTCGCGTTTTCGCTCGCGCGTTTGAATCGTTATCCGGAGTCGATCGAGGTCTATCAGCAAACGTTGAAGTTCGACTCGAGCAGTCCGGAGGTCTACAACAACCTGAGTTTCGCTTACAACCACAGCAATCGTTTCGAGGAAGGGGTCGAGGCGAGCCAGCAGGCGATCAAGTTGCTCGGCGAAACGGGTGAGGCTTACAAGCTCGGGTTTCAGGAGCGCAATGAGATTCGCTCGTATGCTTACAAGAACCTCGGCAATGCTTACAGCGGCTTGAAGCGTTACGACGACGCGGCGAATGCGTTGAAGAAAGCCGCGGAGATCGAACCGTCAAATGCGTCGGCGCATTTCAATCTCGGGTTGACGCTTTACACGGCGGGTCGTTATTCGGAAGCGATCGAGTCGTATAAGCAGGTGATTAAGCTGCGGCCGCAACTGGCCCAGGCTTATTTCAATCTCGCGCTGACTTACGTGGCGATCAACGACAAGCCGTCTGCACTGGCGCAGGACGAGATGCTAAAGACGCTCGATCCTGATCTGGCGAAACAGTTGTACGACTCGATCAAGTAAACGGTTAGAGTGGCTTGCCCAACACCTTCTCTGTGCAACCTCTGTGTCCTCTGTGTCTCTGTGGTTCACTATTTCTCAGCAAAAACAACCACAGAGACACAGAGGACACAGAGGTTGCACAGAGAAGCGGTCGCGCAAGAGACTTTCGGCAAACTGGTTAGAGCTCGTCGAAGCTGTGGATGATGGGATAGTCGTCGCGTGAGGCCTGCGGTTGATTGCCTGGTCTGATTGAGAGGGCGGTTTTCATTCCGGCTTCGCGGGCTGCGGCGAGTTCGGCGACGATGTCGGAAACGAAGAGGATCTCGTTCGGTTGTAGTTTGATGGCTTCGGCGATACGTCGATAACTCTCAGCCTCGCCTTTCTTTCCCATACTCGTATCGAAATAATCGTTAATAAACGGCGTGAGATCGCCGGCTTCGGTGTGGGCGAAGAGGAGTTTTTGGGCCAGCACACTGCCTGACGAGAAGATACTCACGTTTTTATTCGCTGCGCGCCAACGCTCGAATGCCGGCGCAACGTCAGCAAAAACCTGCGCGCGCAGAGTTCCGTCCGTGTAGCCTTCGTGCCAGATCTTTCCCTGCAGTAATTTAAGGCCGGTTGATTTGCGATCGAGATCGATGAGGCGGTTGATGTACGCGACTAGCTCGTCGAGGTTGTTTGCGTGGAACCCTTCGCTTTCAGCTTCGTCGCGCAATAGCCGAATGTCTGTTTGAACGGCGTCATCGTCGAGGTGTTTCGCGAGAAAGTCTCGCACGTGCGTTCGCGCGTAAGAGAAGAGCACGTCGTGAACGAAAGCGATCGGCGTGGTCGTGCCTTCGATGTCGAGCAGAATGCCGCGAATGCCGTCGATAGAAATAGGCGTGGTCACGACGTGATGGCGCGTTCCATCGCCGGCAGATGTGAGAGACCGAAGCAGACGGGCGCGAACCGCTCGTCGACGCGACTTTCGGTGTAGTGCGGCGCCCAGCCTGACATGTCCTGAAACAGGCGAATCGCGCGGATGCGGCGATCGGAGCAGAGATTGAACCAGTGCAACGTGCCGCGCGGGACGCG
>DASXXL010000478.1:0-4876 GCA_036503085.1 Pyrinomonadaceae bacterium
CAACACAGATAACACGGATAGACCAGGGCCTGATCATTCCCGTCGCTGGTGTTCGTTCGGACCAGCTCGTCGACACGTTTACCGCGAGTCGCGCGGAAGGACGAACGCACGATGCGATCGACATCATGGCGCCGGCGGATACGCCGGTCCTCGCGGCTGCCGACGGCACGATAACTAAGCTGTGGCAAAGCGAACGCGGTGGGACCACCATCTACCAGCTCAGTGCCGATCAAAAGATGATCTTCTACTACGCGCATCTCGCGCGTTACGCTGATGGTCTAAGCGAAGGTAAGCAAGTGCGCCAGGGCGAAGTCATCGCTTACGTCGGCGACACCGGCAATGCCGGCCCGGGCAATTACCATCTGCACTTCTCGATCGCGATCGTCTCCGACCCGAAGCGCTACTGGGAAGGAACAAACATCAATCCTTATCCTTTGTTGCACAAGTAGCTCGCGCCGCGAGTGCTTCCCGACCCACGCACTATCTTTGTTCACCCGCCGCTGATTTCGTCCGCTAATCGTGCAGAAGCGTGGCTCCTCGCTCGCGCGCCGTGGGAAAAGACGCGCCTCAATGAGGGAACGCTCGTTGCTCCGTGTAGCCGCGAGAACTAATCATCTCCCCCTCAATATCACGAAGGAGAGAACCCAAAACTATGATCTCGTTGCCGCGTCTTTGGCTCTTCAGTTTCTTACTTGCGTTGTTTGCGATCGGTTGCACCGTGCAACCCGGTAATTCGAATGCGCCGGTAACGACGGCGAGTCCAGTACCGTCTACGTCGCCCGTCGCGTCTACCAGCCCGTCACCGTCCACTTCACAAGCATCAGTGCAAGTCACACTGCCTTTGCTCAACGCGCTGCTCGCCGACGACGCGTTCGTGCGTGAAGCGAAGAACAAAGTGAAACTGTCTGACGAGCAGATCGATTCCATCAAGCAGGCGTCGCAAGCGTCGATCGATCGTCTGCGCGCCGCCAACGCCGAAGACACTGATACTGACGGTACCGATGCGCCGCAGCGCGCGGCCGAACAACTGCGCTCGCTCATCGGTGAAGAAAAAGCAAAGCAGCTCGGCGAGGTCGCAAACGACTATTGGACCAATGGCGCACCCGGCGAAGGCGGCAGCAGTACTGGCGATATCAAGATGTTGCCTGGCCCAAACGCGGTGCCGACCGACACGCGCGTCGTCGTGAACATCCCGGCGTTTCGCATGGACCTCTTCAAAGACGGTTCGCTCGTGAAGACGTACAAGATCGGCATCGGTTATCCGCAGTTTCCGTTGCCGCTGGGACTGCGCAAGGCGCAAAGCGTGATCTTCAATCCGCCGTGGACGCCACCCGATTCGCCGTGGGTGGCGAAAATGAAAAACGCGACGCCAGGTGAGACGATCGAGCCCGGCAGCAAAGATAATCCGCTTGGGCCAATAAAGATTCCGATCGGTCTGCCGTCGTTGATTCACGGTGGAAAGTCGCCGTCGAGGATCGGGAAGTTTGCGTCGCATGGTTGCGTTGGTTTGACGACGCCGCAGATCAAAGATTTCGCTTCGTTGTTGATGGATGCGGCAGGGAACCAGGTTTCGCAGGATCAGATTGCGCAGTATTTGGAGGACAAGACGAAGACGAAGAGTGTGAAGCTCGATAAGGTGATTCCGGTTGAGTTGCGTTACGAGACGATCGTGCTTGAAGACGGCAAGCTACATATCTACAAGGACGTTTATGCGCAGCACACGAACACCGAAGAGAACTTGCGGCGCGTGCTGGAAGCGCAGGGTGGACGGCTTGAGGATCTTTCGGCGGAGCAGCGGCAGCAGGCGCTCGATGCTTTGAAGGGGCCGGTGAAAAACGAGGTCGTGATCGACGTGCCGCAGTTAGCGCAAAAAGGTTATCCCGTGGCGGTCAACCTCGATGACGGGAAAGGCAAACCAGCGGCGACACGAAGTAAAAAGAAGGCCGCTTAGAAGCGGAGAGCGCCGAAGGCGCGGCCATAAGGTAGCCAGGGGCGAGCGCGAAGCGCGCTGCCCCTGGGATTTTAAGAAAAGGGATCGGAGGCCCGAAGAGCCGACAGAAACATGGATGTTTCAGGCCATTGCGGCTTCGCAGGAGTCCAGAGCCGGTGCGTCTTCGAGGGGCGCGCCGGCTTCGCCGTAATAGGGACGGCCTTCGAGAATGGCGCTGAAGTATTCCTCGATGCGGTCGAGCACTTCTTCAACGGAATGCGAGTGATAGATTGACGTACGAAACAACGCGCCGCCCTGCAGCCCGCGCGTAAACTGGCCCGCCAACTGCTTCATGCGATTGATCGCCGGTGTCTCCGGCATGTCTTCACGCAACATGTCGAAATACTCGTGCAATATCGCGCGCTTGTCCGCGAGCGTCGGCTCGAAGATCTCGCGCCCGTGCATCGCGTCTTCAATCTGCCGGAAGATCCACGGGTTCGCCATCGCGCCGCGCCCGATCAAAACACCGTCACAACCCGTCTCACGAAACTTCTCAAACGCACCTTCAATCGTCGTCACGTCACCACTGCCCGACACCGGCACCCGCACTACTTCTTTGATCTGCCGCACGAGATCCCAGTTCGCGAGCCCGCGATAACCCTGCTCTTTCGTGCGTCCGTGCAACGCGATGTGCTCGACGCCGCAATCTTCCGCCAGCTTCGCCGTCTCGACCGCATTGATCGTGTGATCGTAGAACCCCGCGCGGATCTTCACCGTTAACGGAATTGTGATCACCTTCTTGATCTCTTTGAGAATCGTTTCGAGCCGGCTGTAGTCCTTCAACAAACCCGAGCCACCGCCATGCTTCACGACCTTCGGCGCCGGACAACCGCAATTCACGTCGAGAATGTCAGCCCCGACTTCCTGCGCCATCTCCGCCGCCATCGCCATGCGCTCCGGCTGCCCGCCGAAGATCTGCACCGCAAACGGCCGCTCGTCTTCGTAAAAACGCATCTGCCGTTTCGACTTCGGATTGTTGCGCGTCAAACCTTCAACCGAAATGAACTCCGATACAGACAAACCGACGCCGCCGCGACGCTTGAGCAGCCGCCGAAACGATACGTCGGTCACACCCGCCATCGGCGACAAAATCAGCGGCGGGTTGATCTCGATGTCACGGATTTTGAAGGGCTTGGTCAAACTACGGCTTTTTGTTCTTCTTATTGTCGCTCTTCTCAGGAGCCTTGGCGGTCGCGGACTGTTTGAGTTTCAACAGCGGCTCGACGCTCGCGCGATACGAATCGGTGACCTTGATGAACGCTTCGTTGCGCAGGTTCTGCAAGTAATCCTCGCGCTCTTTCTGTTGCCGTTCACCCAGCATCGCTTCGCGCACGCGATTGTCGTTGAAGGTCGGCGCGTCGCCGCCGGGTGTGCGCGCGTCAACGCGCAGAATCTGATAGCCCTCGGGCGTGCGGATTGGCTCAGTGACGCCACCGACTTTCACGTCTTTCAACGCTCCGACCAGATCTTCACGTAAACTCGGAACGTCAAACTCGCCGACGTAACCTTTGTCCTGCGGCGCGGTGCGCGTGCCGTTCTTCTCCCGTTCGGAGTTGGCCGCCGCGAGCGCGGCGAAATCAGCGCCCGCGCGAATCTGCGTGACCAACTCCATGATCCGCGCCTTCACCGCCGCCTCATCTTTGCCGTTGGTCGAGAGATAGATCTCCGACAGTTTTATGCTCTCCGGTTTGCGAAACTTGTCCTGGTGCGCGTCATAGTATTTCTTGACTTCATCCGTCGAAAAACCGAGATAGATCTTGCGATCGACTTCCTGCTGGAAGACCGCCTGCTTCATCATCTCCGTCCGCATCGTGCGCCGCACTTCGTCCGGATCGAGCTTGCTCTCGCGCATTGCCTGGTACAGTTTTTCGATTGAGTTGATGCCCTGCTCCTGCGCGATCTGCAACATGCGGCGGTTCACTTCCGCTTCGATGTCGTTAGCGAGATCGAGCTCCTTGCCTTTTTGCAGCAACAACTTTTCGTTGATGAGCGTGGCGATCAACTCGGCCTGGTGCTTGTTGACTTCGTCCCGCGCCTGCTGCTCGGTCATGCCGTTTTGCTTCAGCGCCTCGATGCGCTCCTGCGTCTCTTTTTTCAGCATCGAGAGGGTGATGACGTCGTCGTTGACCTGGGCGACGACTTCGTCAACGACCTGCGTCTCGCCTTCCTGGGCGAAGGCGCTGCCGGCAAAAACCAAAACCATCGCTGCTACTGCTAAATACTTCAGTTTCACTACAGTACTCCTAATAAGAGTTGTGTCGGGACACGGGATGAGACGGGAGATTCTAATCACTCGCCCGAAGCCGTAGCAACACGTCGCGCGCTACTTCGAGCACATTGTCCTGTTCGTCTTCCGTCAAAACGAGGCGCAAAACACCGTTTGGCGTGAACGTCGCGCCTTCCTGCGAGCTCATGTACTGCGCCAGTTTCTCAGGCGAAATACGCGCCTTTTCACTAAACTTTATCGCCACTCCGTCCGGCGTCCGATCAATCGAAAGTAGTCCTAACTCTTCAGCCAAACGACGCAACCGCGCATAAGCAAAAAGCCGCTCGAGCGACAACGGCACGCGTCCGTAACGGTCTTCCGTCTCCGTGCGAATCGCCGTCAGCGTCGCTTCATCACGCGCCGACGAGACGCGTTTGTACGTCCGCAGCCGCTGCCCCATGTCCGAAATGTAATCTTCCGGAATCGCGACATCGACGCCGAGATTCAACGCAACGCTCGTCTCGTCTTCGACTTCCTCGCCCTGCAGCTCGGCGACTGTTCGCTCGAGCATCTGCGTGTAAAGATCGAAGCCGAGCGCCTCCATGTGCCCTGATTGCTCGCCTCCGAGCAGGTTGCCCGCGCCGCGCAATTCCAAATCGAGGGCGGCGATGCGAAACCCC
>DASXXL010000479.1:0-6313 GCA_036503085.1 Pyrinomonadaceae bacterium
AAGATCGGCATCAGTGAGCTGTAAGGCCAATCAGGCAGTGCTACCTCCTTCAATTCCATCTTCAGCTTCTTCATCGTCTCCATTGCGGCGCGATCTACGTCAGTCGCTGGAGCTTCCTTCATCCACTGCGGAATGTAACCAACCTTCAAACCGGCTACCGGTCTCGACGCATCGAAATCGAGCTTACTGGAAACGCTCGAAGGATCTCCCTCGTCTGGTCCATTGATCGCATGTAACACCAACATCGCATCCTCTACCGAACGCGTCATAGGGCCGAGTTTGTCCAGTGACCAGCAAAGGGTCATTGCTCCAGTGCGGGCAACTCGTCCAAAAGTAGGACGTAGCCCAGTTACGCCACAACGCATTGCCGGACTTACAATGCTTCCTCCCGTTTCACTTCCAATCGAGAATGCGACCAGCGCCGCGGCAGTGGCAGCGCCTGGTCCAGCGCTCGACCCCGATGCTCCCTCTTCCAAAAGCCACGGGTTCATCGTCTGGCCGCCAAACCAGATGTCATTGAGTGCGAGTGCCCCGAGTGACAACTTTGCCAACAAAACTGCGCCGGCATCGTTAAGCCGCTGCACGACTACTGAATCCGTGGCCGGAACGCGATTGCGGAATGGCTCAGCACCGTACGTCGTCGGAATGCCTTTGGTGTCGAGTAGATCTTTTACACCGTACGGGATGCCATGTAACGGACCACGATATTTACCCGCGGCGATCTCGACATCCGCCGCCTTCGCGCGCGCCAGGGCATGATCCCTGGTCAGCGTAATGATCGATCGGATCTTTGGATTGAGTCGTTCGATGCGGCTGAGATAAATGTTAGTAAGCCGTTCAGACGTGAGCTTTCGCGATTCAATCCATCTGGATAACTGCGTCACCGGCGCAAAAGCGATGTCCTCATCAGAAGACGGCAACGAAGTATCCTGCGCGCTTGACCGCAGGAAACGGTCGCGTAATTGCACCTCGGGAATTCCCGGTAGCAGTGGATGCCAAAGCGTCGCCGGAGCGTCTGTATCCTTGATCGAAACTTTGCGTGGACCAGTTCGTCGCTCGAGATATGGAGCGAGTGAGGTACGCCACGACTCAGCTGCCTGTTGTCGTTCTGCAGGCGTCATCGTGACTTGCATCAGTTTCTCAGCTTCGGCAAATGTTTCCGATGTTACGGCCGGCCCGGAGCCGGCGCCGGTTCCGAATGTCGGTGGCGCACCTGGTGTAGTTGGTGTTTGCGAAGGAGTTTGCGAGCTGCCGCTTTTAAGTGCTGCAGTGGTAACGAGCAGGCTCAGAGGAGCGCGAATAAGAAATTGACGACGAGTGTTCATAGGGTATTAGCGTGTCCTTCCTGCTTACTGGAAGTGATGTTGTGGATTTCTTCGGACGGTACTGATTCAACACGAGTGTGCGAAGGAGTGCAACTGCAAATGCGGACAGACGGCTACCTGGCCCATCGTCGTGGTGTCGAGTTCGACTTTTGGCTGCTGATTGTTGAGCCTGCTTCTGTGACGACAAACTCAATTCGTGAGGTTTAAGTCATCGATCATCAACAGTCGACGCACGTTTCATTACAGTTATCCCAACGAATAAGGCAGCGGTCATTGCAGCTGGGTATGCCCTGACAGGCATTAAAGCAACTTTGAAGATTCGCATCACACGTGCTGCAACATGTTGTAGCTGTCACGCCCTGGTTAAGAGTTAGAACAATCAAGCTCGCCGTCAATGTTGTGAGCAGAAGTAGTCTCCGCCATACTCTCTTCGCGCTGGGTGTAAACATAACTCCTCCCTTTCCCTGGTCTCGAATAACTTAGGTGATTCGAAAGATTCCCAAGATTGTTTGTCTGAAGCTAACCACAGTAGCACCTCGGCTTTGTCTGCGGGTAACGTGAGGTTTCTGAGCTGGGAGTGGCCGAAGAGTATTCCCGTTACTTTGCTGTGTCAAGCTTCATCTCGGATGTCCTGTTGAGAGACCCAAAAGTTGAGAGCCCCGGTGAAGGGCCGGGGCTTTCAGCCGCAAACAGCTATTTGATCGCCCAAAACTGCATATAGCGGGCGCGAAACCCTATTTGCTTTCCCGCGGCAGATAACTGAGTCTCGCCGTCCGATGTCTTTCTTTTACGGGGCGACGTCTTGCCGGCGGGAAAGTGCAACCAGGTTCGCCGAAAGGATAAGTGAGATCGCGCAGAAACCATCTGAGATGCGCTTAATTCAAGACGTCACTCACGACGCTCAAGATGTAAGCTGCGGGATTACATGTGTAAATTGATGGATTCCATGTCGGATCTCCGAAACTGACGACATTCCCGCGCGGAGGATAAACAGGATTTCGCTCCTCCTAAGTAGCTTTCCACGAATCCAAGACATTAACCACCCCGGACATAAAACGCTCCGGAACAGATAATCTCGCGTGCCTAGACGCGGCGGTTGCGAGTCGTGCGCGGAGGGGCGTTGGTGACGCGTGGCGCCGTGCGGTCGTTCAGAGGCGCGGTGCGATCGCTCAGCAGCGGTAACGGATTGATCGCGCCCGATGAAGTGTAGATGCCGAAGTGCAGGTGCGGTGGTGTGCCTTGCGCGTTTCCGGTGGCGCCGACGTAGCCGAGCACGGTACGTGTGTTTACACGATCGCCGATCTGGAGTCCGGGTGCGTAGGCGTCGAGATGGGCGTAGTAGTAGACGCGGCCACCTGCGCCGATGACCGACACTGTCTGCCCGCCGAGATTGTTCTCACCGATGTTGTAGACGAAGCCCTTGGTCGCGGAGAGTATCGGAGTTCCCTTTGGTGCGAAGATGTCCTGGCCTTCGTGCAAACGATCGGTACCGCGCGGCGCGTGCCAGGTGTCGGCAATCTGTCGCTTGGAGACGTCGGCCAACGGCATTGCCAGCTTCGTATCGGGTTCCTGCATCGAGAGCCGCGCGACGTGCGCGTAGAAGACGACTTTGTCAGCGAGTACCCCGCCGAGACCGGTCACCATCAGTAGCAACAAAACAACAACGAAGATGCCAACGAGTTTGAGCGGTCTTGAAATCACGCGCATAGCGACCTAAACGAACGGCTGTAGATATCGGTTCCACTGTGATGCTCAGCCCGCTGAATTAATTGCCTGATGCAGTCAGCGCCGCCATTAAGACATGGGTTTCCTTTCTCGTTGAGATGGCGCTATTATCACACCACTCGATCTACAAAGTTCAGGCAAAAAATACGTGGCCCATGGCGGAAACGGTTTCCCACATTTCTGAACACAGCAGCTACCAGCAGTTTTTGGACGACTTCCAACAGACGATTCAGGACGCAAGCCTCCGCTTGTTGGAAATCTCCGATGAAGACGCCGCGCAGCGCACCACCAGCGAATGGAGCGCAAAGCAGGTTCTCGGTCACTTGATCGACTCCGCGGCAAACAATCATCAACGCTTCGTGCGCGCGCAGTTCACAGACGATCTTGTATTTGCGACTTACGACGGTGACCAATGGGTCGACGCGCAAAAATACACGGATGCATTCTGGCCCGACTTGATCGACTTGTGGCGTGCGTACAACCTCCATCTCGTGCGCGTCGTGTCGCTGATTCCCGAAAGCGTGCTCACCGACGAACGAGACAAACACAACTTCGATCAGATCGCCTTTCGAACTGTGGATCGATCCAACCCGACAACGCTCGAATACCTGATTCGCGATTATGTCGTTCATTTGAACTATCATTTGGACCAAATCTGGAGTAACACATGGCCTACACCTACGAAGAACTAAGACACAAAACGCTCGCCGACCTGCGCGACATCGCCAAAGACATGCAGCACGACGCCGTTCAAGGCTACACGCAGATGAACAAGGAACATCTCGTCGGCGCGCTCGCCACCGCACTCGGCATTCAACACACGCATCACGACGTTGTCGGCATCGACAAGAGTTCGATCAAGGCGCGCATTCGCGAGTTGAAGACGAAAAGAGCGGCGGCGATCGAAGCGCACGATCATGCGCAACTCAAAGTCGTCAGACGGACCATCCACCGCCTCAAACGGCAGATTCACAAAGCAACCGTATAACCCGGTTCGAGGAGGCAGTTCATGAAAAGGGCCATCAATCTGAGCGTGAATGGTGTCTCTCGCAGCGACGAGGTCGAACCACGCATGCTCCTCGTTCATTACCTGCGCGACGTGCTCGAGCTGACCGGCACACACGTCGGTTGCGAAACTTCGCTGTGCGGCGCGTGCACCGTTTTGCTCGACGGACAGGCGATCAAATCGTGCACGATGTTTGCCGTGCAGGCAGACGGCGCGTCGATCACGACTGTCGAAGGTCTCGCGAAGAACGGCGAGCTGCACCCGGTGCAGGAAGGTTTCTGGGAACGTCACGGCTTGCAATGCGGCTACTGCACGCCGGGCATGATCATGACCGCGACGCAGTTGCTCGATCGCAACGCGAACCCGTCGCGCGAAGAGATCTGCCACGGTCTCGAAGGCAATCTGTGCCGCTGCACCGGCTATCAACACATCATCGAAGCCGTCGAATATGCTGCGAAGAAAGCAGCCGGATCTTAATTCGGAGGAGTGACATGCCAAATAGTTACGTTGGCCAACGCGTAAGACGAACGGAAGATCCGCGCCTGATCAAAGGCCTGGCCCACTACGTCGACGACATCAGTCTGCCAAACACGCTGCATGTCGCGTTTGTCCGCTCGGTCTACGCGCACGCGAAGATCAACAGCGTAGACACGTCGGCCGCACTCGCGGCGCCGGGCGTCGTTGCCGTCTACACCGGCAAAGACGTGCAGAAAGTTGGACCAGTGCCCTGCGCGGGCGCGTTGCCGGGTTTGAAAGTGCCGGACCATCGCGTGCTCGCGACAGACAAGGTTTACTTCGTGGGCCATCCGATCGCGGCGGTGGTCGCGACGGATCGTTACGCCGCGCGCGACGCGGTCGATCTGGTGATGGTGGATTACGAAGATCTGCCGGTGGTTACTGACGTGGAAGAGGCCGCAGCCGGCGGCACGGTGATTCACGAGTCTTTCGGCGACAACATCGCTTACAAAATGACGGCGGGCGAAGGTGACATCGACGCTGCGTTCGCCGGCGCGGAGCGCACGCTCAAACAACGAGTGTGGCACAAACGGCTCGCGCCGATCGCGATGGAGCCGCGCGGCGTGCTCGCGCGCTACTTCCCCGGCGAAGAAGAACTGACGCTCTGGTCGTCAACGCAGATTCCGCACCTCATGCGCACGCAGGTGGCGCTCATGATCGGCCTGCCCGAAAACAAGTTGCGCGTAATCACACCGGAAGTCGGCGGCGGCTTCGGCTCGAAACTCAACGTCTACGCCGAAGAAGCGTTGCTCGGCTGGATCTCGATGCAACTCAACAAGCCAGTCAAGTGGATCGAAACACGGCGCGAAAACATCCAGGCGACGATTCACGGGCGCGGACAAGTCGGCGACATCGAAGTCGCTTTCAAAAACGACGGCACGCTGCTCGGCTTGCGTTATAACGTCTGGGCCGACCTCGGCGCTTATCATCAACTGCTGACGCCCGCGATCCCGACGCTCACCGGTCTCATGCTTTCCGGTGCTTACAGGATTCCCGCGATTCAGATCAACATCACCGGCGTCTTCACGAACAAGATGGCGACCGACGCGTATCGCGGCGCGGGCCGTCCCGAAGCGACCTACATCGTCGAACGCGCGCTCGATCTCGTGGCTGCAGATCTCGGAATGGATCCGGCAGAAGTACGGCGCAAGAACTTTCCCGGCAAGGATGAGTTTCCGTTTCACACCGCAACGGGTCTCGATTACGACAGCGGGGACTACGAAGCGGCGCTCGACAAGGCGCAACAGATCGCGGGTTACGCGGAATTGCGCCAACAACAAAAACAAGCGCGCGAAGAAGGCCGCTTGATCGGCATCGGTGTTTCGACTTACGTCGAGATTTGCGCGCTTGGACCATCGCAGGCGATGCCCGCTGGTGGTTGGGAAAGTGCGACAGTGCGCATCGAGCCGACGGGCAAAGTCACCGTGTTGACCGGCGCGTCTCCGCACGGCCAGGGACAGGAAACTTCGTTCGCCCAGATCGTTGCGGATGAGCTCGGCGTCAGCATCAACGACGTGACAGTAATTCACGGCGACACGGGCGTGGTCCAATACGGCATCGGCACGTTTGGCAGTCGCGCAACTGCGGTTGGCGGCACGGCCGTCTTCGTCGCAATTCAAAAACTGAAAGAGAAGGCTCACAAGATCGCCACGCACATCCTGAAGGCCGACGCTTCACGCGTCGCTTTCGAAGGCGGGAAGTTTTCACGCCAGGCGGCCGCGGCTAGTGCCGCCGGGACTTC
>DASXXL010000480.1:0-2840 GCA_036503085.1 Pyrinomonadaceae bacterium
GATCGACCACGCCGGGAAACGTGAACACGAGGTTGACGGGATTCAGACCCTGAACCGGAAGCTCAGTGATCTGTCGCGTCCCGACGGTGTTGACACGCGCGCCGTCTTGAGTTTGCAGCTCGATGCCGGTGCCCGACGTGACTGTTACGACTTCAGTTGGATTACCAACTTCGAGTGGAAAAACAGCTTCGGCAGTTTGCGCCGCGGCGACAACTAGTTCGCGCGTCGCAGTCTTGAAGCCGGTGGCGCTAACCTCAACCTTGTAGTTGCCGGGATCCACTGCATCGAGACGATAAGTACCATCTTGTTGTGAAGTCGTTTCGCGAGTGACGCCAGTCGCTGTGTTAGTGATCTTGATGTTGGCGGCGGCGATGGCCGCGCCGTTCGGATCGGTGACTGTGCCGACCACGAAACCTTTACTGGTTTGGGCCATCGTAGTGGGCACGATGACGAGCACCAAAAAAATGGCGCACGTAATCAGGTATTTCAATCTTTCCATTTATCGAACCTCCGGTATTTCGGACTTCTCTAATCAACGCCGGCTTTGAGTTTTTGGAAGCCGGCGCGGAGACGTGCGGAGGCGCAACTGCTGAGCCAATCATGGTGAGAACACAGATCGGCCCACGAGTGAAGCGAAGGATTTTCGACTTGGATCAGCGTTCATCCAAATCTATAAATTTCTTCAAAAAGGGAGATCGTTTTTGCGCGTCGCTAAGAGTACGAAACTTTGAAGACGCGAAAAATTCAGCGGGGTTGGTATTTTGGATCTTGGTCTATCTTCGCGAACATCTCACGTCCGCTCTTCTCTGTGCACCTCTGTGTCCTCTGTGTCTCTGTGGTTGGTTTTGTAAGAAGTAATAACCACAGAGACACAGAGGACACAGAGGTGCACAGAGAAATCATTTTTACTGAGTTACTGCGGGGAGTTTCTTTAGTGACTTTGCGATCATCTTGTTCAGTGATTTCTGATCCTTCAAGACCTTACTCGCCGACAGCGGTTTCGTGAACGCGAGTACTTCACCGCTGTGCGCGTCAACGATCCCGACCGTGATCTGAGCGAAAGGAAAGTCCATGCTGAAGATGTTGATTAATGAAAACGCCGTCTTGCCTTTCGTGAACATCCGGCCGGAGCCGCGAATGAAGACGAGCACATCAGCGTCCTTCGGCACGTTCAGCAACATCACTTCGTCGCCGAGTGTAAACCGCGCTTTCTTCACGTCCTTCGATTTCTTGACGAGCTTCGGCAACAGAGCATCGTAACGGCCCTGGATGTCTGCGAGAGTGTACTTGCGCGCTTCGTCCAGCGACGCCGGCGCAAACGAATTCGACACCACGCTAATCTTCTTGTCCTGGAGCGCCTGGCCCACCGCTTCCGCTGCTTTGTCGCTGATGGCCGCAGACTCGGCCACCATCATCTCCGAGCCTTTGGCGCTCTCTTTAACGATCTCGACCTTCGCGGGAAGCACCACGGCATTGCGGATCGTGACCTTCTTCTCGGTGATTTTCGGATGTAGATATTGGGCTTTGACGTCGGCTGCGTAAGAGTGGGCCAGCACGCAGCACAGGATAGTCAACACGAAACGAACGCGTAGTCTCATTACAGTTCCTCCAGTAGTTGCTTCTCGCCGGTGCGTTTATTTGAACGACTCTCTAAGAACTGCGAGACGTCGTCGCACTCGCTCCGTGTCGATTGCGTTGGGCGCAAGCTCGAGGTACTTGGCATACTCGCTCGCGGCCTCCGGTTTTCGATTCAGCTTTTCGTAAAGCATGCCCAAACCGCGATGCGCGCTCGCGTTGAAACGATTTAATTCAAGGGCGCGCAGAAACAACTTTTCGGCCTCCGCACTGTTTGCCTTCCACGCTTCCTGGCCGGCGGGCATTGCTAAAAGTTCGGCGTCCTGTTCTTCGAGCGTACGTTTGGCGCGCGTCTTCGCCGCCTTTTTCTTCGCGCCCTTGGTGAGTTGTTCGTCGCTGAGCTTCGCGTTGCGTGGGCCGAGCATGCGATACGACTCCGCGAGATAGAAAACGTTCTCCGATGAATCCGGATGCAGCTCGACCAGCTTCTGAGCGACGTAGACTCCCGAACGAAATCGTCCTTCGTTGATCGCGAGGCCCACGTCGTGGCGATCGACGGCTTCCATCACCGCGAGATAATCATCGCGTGCGGTCTTTGCTTCTTCGGCAGTCGGCTTCTTCGCATCGGCAGGGACCATGCTGCTGGTGTACCTCACGCGCGCCTCTAGCTGCGGATGATCGTTGTAGAACGAATTCATGTGCTCGCCCTCGATGTCTCTTTGCAGCGACTTGAACGAGTTAGGCATTCCCTCCGCAGCGAAGCCGGCGGCCATCGCCGATTTCATGCCTTCGAGGTCCGCTTCTTTTTCCTGGTCCTTGCTGTAACCGAGCACGCTGATCGCGAGCATGATCGGCGAGATGGCGGCGATCAGATCGACCGCGAGTCCGGTTACGCCACCGACCGGGTTCCACGTGCCGACGGTGTTGAGAATATTGATAGTCAACATCATCTTTCGCACGGTGCGATTGCGCAGGTAAGTATGGCGATGCGAAACGTGCGTCACTTCGTGAGCGAGCACTGCCGCCAACTGGTTCTCATCGTCCAGCAACGCGAGTAGGCCCGTGTTGACATAGATGGAGCCATTCGGAAGGGCAAAAGCGTTCGGCACCGGATCGCGCAACGCGCGAAACTTCCACTCGACGTTCTCCAGTTTCTGATCGGCGACGACAGCGGTTCCGACGCGGTTGAGATAATTATCCAACCCCGTGTCGTGATAGACGACGCCTTCTTTTTCGAAACGCTCGTCGAGTAGTTTGATTTCGCT
>DASXXL010000481.1:0-7362 GCA_036503085.1 Pyrinomonadaceae bacterium
CGTTTTTTAATGGTCGTGCAGGCGAGACGCCTGCGGTCCCAGCCTTTGTCACTATCACACGGTTGCGCGTCTGTTAGTACGCTAACGATCTCGCCTCGAATGTTTTCTTGCCGGCCGCTTCCTGCGCGATCTTCACACCGACACTCGCGCCGATGCGCGTGGCGCCCGCTTCGACCATCTTGCGCGCGTCTTCGAGACCTTTCACACCGCCCGAAGCTTTAACGCCAAGCTCCGTCCCGACTGTGCGTCGCATCAACGCGACGTCGGCGACAGTCGCGCCGCCTTTCGAAAAGCCCGTCGAGGTCTTCACAAAATCCGCGCCCGCTTTTTTCGCCGCGAGACACGCACGCACTTTTTCATCGTCAGTCAACAATGCAGTCTCGATGATCACTTTGCAGATTGCGTCGTACTCGTGCGCGACTTCCGCAACCGAGCGAATGTCGTGTTCGACGAGACAATCATCGCCGCTCTTCAATGCACCAACATTGATCACCATGTCGAGTTCTGTTGCGCCGTCAAGCAGCGCGCGGCGTGCTTCGTAAGCTTTGACGTCAGGCAGCGTCGCGCCGAGTGGAAAACCGATCACCGTGCAAACCGGAACGCCGCTGCCGCGCAAGTTACACGAAGCGACACGCACCCAGGTCGGATTCACACACACAGAGGCAAACCGATAAGTCGCCGCCTCCTGGCAAAGCTTTTTGATGTCTTCATCCGTCGCTTCGGGCTTCAGCAGCGTGTGATCGATCAAGCTGGCCCATTCGCGCGCCGTTGCCGTCTCACCGAGCACAAGGCCGATGCGCGCCGCGCCCGCATCGACGATGCGATGCATCCGCTCGGGACAGCGATGAAAACACTCCGACGTACAGCCGCACATCGCAGCCTGTTCGACGCCATCACCATTCAACCGCGCCACAATCGCGTCGGTGATCTGCTCGATTATCTTCTCGTAATCGCCGTTGCTGGAATAGGCCATGGGAAAGACATTCTATCAGAGCCGACAGAATTTCAGGATGAACCGAGTCAAAGTGGTAAGGGAAAGTTACCTCAAGTCAACTCTCACTCCGCTGGTTCTGTTTTGGTTCTAAATCTTGTGAGTTCTGGAATCTTGTCTACCTCTGGTACTGTCGCTGGATGGCGTCGATCTTGGCAACGCGCTTGCGGTGGCGGTCTTCGGTGAGGTCGGTGGACAGCCACGCGGTGACGATGTCGCGCATCTCGGCGCTGGAGATTGTTTTGCTGCCGAGCGTGAGAACGTTCGCGCCGTTGTGCTCGCGCGAGTTTTTTGCCACGGCGACTGAGTAACAGGCCGCGGCGCGCACACCCGGAACTTTGTTCGCCGTCATCGCACTGCCGACACCCGCGCCATCGATGATGATCCCGAGGTCGGAATTGCCTTCCGCAACTGCACGCGCAACAGCGTGCGCGAAGTCAGGATAATCGACTGCTTCTTCCGAGTCGGTGCCGAAGTCCTGCACCTTGTGACCGAGTTGGCCCAACAGAGCTTTCAACTCCTCTTTCATCTTGAAGCCGCCGTGATCGGAACCGACGGCAATCAACTTGGAAGCCTTCGAGCCGCGGCGTGAGTTGCGTCGCACGAGCTGAATGTTTCGCTCCTTAATAATGTCGGCCGCGAGCGGCGTGAGCCGCGCGTCTTCACCGATGCGCAACACCGCGCCGTCGCCCAGCCCGCGCACGTCGTCCTCAGTGATGACGCTCTTCGCCGACTCGTCACGCGTCACGCCGCTGCTCGACGTTTCCGTTTCCGGCACGGTGTTGACGAAGCGAGTGGGCGTGCTTTCAGACGCGGCCGTGCTTTCAGACCCCGGACCGGCTTTCTCCAGCACGTCGCGCACTAACGCCCGAATTCGATCGCGAGTTTCATCCATTCTCGTCTCTCAAACGAAGCACGCGCCCGGTGGCGCCGACCAGTTTGCCGGTCCGGAACGTAAAATCCATGCGCCCCACGTTGATGCCGCTTTTGCCGACCTGGAAGATCAACGTCTTCGCGCCGCACGGCTGCGTTTGCTCGGCGGGTGCGTCCATGAAGAGATGACTGTGACCGCTGGCGATGAAGTCGATACCGTCGACTTGCGCCGCGAGTTTTACGTCGTCAATGTTGTTGCTCGGTCGGTCCTTAAACGGGTAGCCGAGGTGCGACATGCAAACGACCAGTGAGCAGCGCTCCTGTTCGCGCAGCGTCTTCACCACGTTCTTCGCGGCGATCACTGGATCGTTGTAAGTGATGCCCTTGAAATTCTCGGGCGTGATGAGCGCCGTTGGACTGATGCCCAAACCAAACAAGCCGATGCGTATGCCGCCGACTGTCTTCACGACGTAAGGCTTGATGCGGCCTTCGAGCGCGGTGCCTTTCACGTCGTAGTTCGTCGACACGATGTCGAAGTTGGCGAACTTCAACGCCGCCGCGAGTGCTTCGACGCCGTTGTCGAACTCGTGATTGCCGAGCGTGCTCGCGTCGTAACCGATCGCCGACATCGCTTTGTATTCGACTTCGCCGCGGTAGAAGTTGAAGTACGGCGTGCCTTGCAATACGTCGCCGGCGTCGATCAGCAGCGTGTTGGGATTTTCTTTGCGGATGCGTTTGACGAGCGTGGCGCGACGCGCAACGCCGCCCTTGCCGGCGTTCCGGTCGTTGGCGGGAAGCGGATCGATCTGCGAGTGCGTGTCGTTCGTGTGCAAGATCGTGACGATGACTTCATCGCTCGTGAAAGCGAAGGTACGCGGCAGCGTGATCAGCGCTGTGCCGAAAACCGCAGACGAACTCAGAAACTTTCGCCGGTTGATCATCGCGGTTCCTCCGGCGTGCCTTTCGGTCCTGGTCCAACCTGCACGTAACGATTGTCGACCCGCGCGTGAATCACGCGGCCCGCCGCAGTTTCGCTTTTGACGTATTCCATCATCGCGTCGCGCAACGTGATGTTCAGCGGCGTCACCGATTTCGCTTCCTTGAGCACGGCAAAAGCGCCGCCACCGACTTTCAGCAGGTAATCAATCGTGACGATCGTGTACAGCTTGTTGGGATCGATCTCCCGTTCGTGTCCGTTCGCGTCGATCATTTTGCCGCTGATGAATTCAGGCCGGTTCTGATCGTTCCACTTGTACTGCAGCCGCGCGCCCGATTGCGCATCGCGCACCAACGGCGGCAACAACTTCAGCAAGTTCGCGCCGTTGATCTCGACGACCATCAACGCGTTTTCAAACGGCAACAGCTCGAAGACGTCGCTCGCGCGCAGTTCGCCTTCGGAGATCGTGTTCTTGCGCAGGCCGCCGGCGTTCATGATCGTGAGATCTACGGGCTTGCCGAGTTTGCTTTCCGCGTAAGCTCGCATGCCGTCGGTGACGAAGTTTCCTAACGTTCCCGCGCCGACCGGTTCTTTCTTCAACGGCTTGTCGAGGCGGCCGATGACGAGACTCAGTGCGTGAACCTTCGCACTGTAAGGCGCGAGTAATTTCTCGAGTTCCGGATCGGCGGGAATGCTGTCGTCGATGACGATCTGGCTGCTGCGAACGCCGGTTTTGACGGGTGCGTTGGTGGTTGCGGGTTTGGCTGGAGTCGGCGTTGCTTCACACGGTTGGATCGCAGTTGTTTGTGCGAGTGCCGGTGTGCTGAAGGCAGCGAGCGCAACGACGAGCAGCAGAGTGCGCATGGAATAGTTGGGGCTATGACGCATTGACCTAAAGGAAGAGCTTGCATAGTATGTCGCACCACACGGCACACAGGCAAACGTCTTGCAAAATCTGTCCAGCAACTAGAGGAGAAGAATCAGTTGGCTATTCCTTCTGCATCCGTGGTTTCGGAATTCAGCAACCCCAACCTGCAAGTCCTGCTGTCAGAGGAACAGATTCGCGCTCGCATCAACGAACTCGGCGCGCAGATCACGCGCGACTACGCGGGGCTGAATCCGCTGCTGATCGGCGTGTTGAAAGGCGCGTGCTTCTTTCTCAGCGATCTGATGCGTGCGATCGACACGCGCTTGAGTCTCGAGTTCATGGCGATTTCGAGTTACGGATCTTCGACGCGCACTTCGGGTGAAGTTCGCATCATGAAAGATCTCGACGTGCCCATCGAGGGGCGTCACATACTCGTCGTCGAAGACATCGTCGATACGGGGCTCACGCTTTCGTACCTGCTGGCGAACCTCCACGCGCGCGGTGCGGCGAGTGTGAAGCTGGCGGCGCTGCTCGACAAATACGAGCGACGGCAGAAGGAAGTGCCGATCGACTATCTCGGCTTTCAGATTCCTGACGAATTCGTCGTCGGCTACGGCCTGGATTTCGCCGAACGTTACCGCAACCTTCCCTTCATCGCTGTGCTGAAAAACCCCGCGGCGTAGCTAACGGCTGCGCCAGTAGTGCGGGCGCCGGCGATGGTGGGCCACGGCAACGATCTCAAGTACTTTGCCTTTAGTTCTGTAAATCAGATCGAAAGGAAACCGCGGAAACACCACGCGTCTCGTCTTGCCGAAACAGACGGGCCAGTTGTGCGGCGCTCGCGAAGCCAACCTCACGACATAGCTCAACTCCTGAGCGAATGCGCGCGCGGCGAGACCGCTCCGCTCGTTTATACCACGCTAACGCTTCGAAGATTTCGGCTTCGGCTTCGGAGTGAAGGATTATTTGCCGGCTCATCTGGTCCGGCGAAGAAGCTCAGCCCGAACTGTTTCCCACGGCACTGTCCTGGCAGTACCGGAATCCAGTTCCGCTACACGGCGCTCGATTTCCTCGCGCCACGCTTCTTCGACGTCCGGATCGATCTCGGACTCCAGACTTTCAATCAACAAGCCAGCGAGGGTGGCCCGTTCCCTTTCCGACAGGTTTGAGGCTTGCGCGAACAGTTCGGTAACGTGAGTGTTCATACCCGCGAATTTAGCACAAGCGTTCGACAAGCGGAACTAGTCGTTCTGCAGAACAGACAGGAAGCTTTCGCCGGCGGTTAGCCGAAGGCCGAAGTTGTCGGCGATGGTTTGGCCGATGTCGGAGAGAGAGGAGCGGATGCCGAGATTGATTCCTGGATGGGCGGATTTGCCGTAGACGAGAAGGGGCGCGTATTCGCGGGTGTGATCGGAGCCACGAAAGGTCGGATCGTTGCCGTGATCCGCGGTGATGATCATAAGGTCGTCGTTGCGCATCATCGACTCGATCTCGGGCAGGCGCGTGTCGAAGTGTTCGAGAGCTTTCGCATAGCCTTCCGTGTCGCGGCGGTGGCCGTAAAGCATGTCGAAGTCGACGAGGTTGGAAAAGATCAAACCACGCGTCGGTTCTTCGAGCGCGCGGATCGTTTGCGAGATCGATTGCTCGTTGTTCTTCGCCGTCAGATCCTGAGTAACACCAAGCGAGTCGTAAATAGAGGCGATCTTTCCGATACACACGACGTCGAGATCCGCGTCAGCCAACGCTGGCAACAGGTTCTCGCGCGGCGGCGGCACCGCATAATCGTGTCGATTCTCGGTGCGATAAAACGCTCCCGGCTCGCCCAAAAATGGCCGCGCAATCACGCGTCCGACTTTGTGTTCGCCGTCGAGTATGCGACGCGCAACCTCACACATCTGATAAAGCCGCCCAAGCGGAATCACCTCTTCGTGCGCGGCGATCTGAAACACCGAATCGGCCGACGTGTAAACGATCGGTTTGCCGCTAGCAACGTGCTCTTCGCCGAGGACTTTGATGATCTCCGTACCCGAAGCCGGAATGTTACCGAGCACACCGGGCAGTTCAGCTTCGCGTACGAAGCGATCAAGAACGGACGACGGGAAGCCGTTCGGATACGTCGGAAAAGCGCGTTCGAGAATGATCCCGGCCATTTCCCAATGTCCCGTCGTTGTGTCTTTGCCGTTCGAGCGCAAAGCACAACGCCCATATGAACCGACGGGATTATCAATCGGCGGCAGGTTCGCGAGCGGACGAATGTTGCCGAGGCCATAGCGTTGCAAGTTCGGCAAGCTGACCGCGCGCGATTCGAGTATGTGTCCAAACGTGTCCGAACCCGCGTCGCCCCACTCGGGCGCGTCAGGCATGGCGCCGATCCCGGCGCCGTCGAGCACGACTAGTAAGATTCGGTTGAAGGGTTTCGGCATCTAGGATGGATTATTGTTTGGGTGCGTAGTAACCGTCGCGCGCGCGAATCTGCGCTTTGGCTTGCACGCCCTTGAGCTCGACTTTGATCGTACGAAACTTTCCGTCGCGTGCTTTGTTGGTTGGATAGTAACCGATGCTGTAGAGCGTGCCGATGTCGGCTGCGACACGCGCAAACGCAGCGCGCGCATCAGCCAGCGTTGCCGCCTGGAAACTGCGCCCCCCTGACACGCGCGCGAGATCGTTCATTTCGCGCCGCGCGATGTTGTAAAGCTCGCGGCTGATCGACATTCTTTCAAACGGCCCCATGCTGCAGAAGCTGTTGAAGTCTTCAGCCTTCGGCGGCGGCGTGATCAGCCGGCGATAACGCTCGATCTGTCTTTGCGAAAGCGAGAGCTGCCCGTCGTCCTGGCAGTCTTTCATCAAACGATCTTCGACGAAGTCTTCCGTGTTGATCTGCACGAAATAACACGCAACACCAGCTTGCGACAGTTTGAGTTTCGCAGTGGCAAAGTCGGAGTTACTTGCCGAGTCGACGCCATCAGTCAAAGCAACCACAGCGCGCCGCCCGCGCACTTCATTACTCGGCGGATTCTGAAACACAGCGTCGACCACTTTTTGCAGCGCGTCGTAATAAGGCGTGCCGCTGCTGGAGCCGAGGTTCTCGATCGCATTGCGCAACTCACCGCGGTCGCTAGTCAATTTTGACAGCACATCAACGGTAGCAACCGTATCGTTCCCATTTCGTGCCGTATTGAACGAAACGATGCCGACGCGATCGCCCGGACGCAGCGCTTCGATAAAACTGTTCGCCGCCGCACGAATTAGCGCCACGTCATCGCGCGTCGATCCGGACGTGTCGAGCAAAAGCGCGATCTCGAACGGTGTTTCGGTGGTGCCAAAGTTGGCGATCGTTTGCGGCTGGCCGTCTTCGATCAGGCGAAAGTTTTCCGGTTTAAGACCGGCGAGCGGATGGCCCGTGCTATCAGTGACCACGGCCGGAACAGAGACGAGCTGCGTGTCGGTGCGGATCACATCGCCTTCTTCGAGATCCTGCGAACCGCTCGTCGCCGGCGCGGCTGGTTTCTGCGCCTCGGTGTTTTGCTCCGTGGTGACGCGACGCGGGCGTTGCGCCTGTTGTTGGCCGGAGATTGAAAGCGCGATAAGGGAGACGCTCAGAATAAGCAGCAGTCGATACATAATGAAAAATCAGATGGGCTCTTGGAGAGGATATTAAACCCGCGCTTCTGAAAACTCAAAAACGCACACGCG
>DASXXL010000482.1:0-1608 GCA_036503085.1 Pyrinomonadaceae bacterium
AGGTTTAAGAAAAGTTTGTCACTGCCTTAGTTATCTACGGTTTACGAGGATTAGAGTCTTTCCTGGGAGCGCAGGCGTCTCGCCTGCAACGCAGCGATTGGGCCGCTACCGTATCTTTGCAGGCGAGACGCCTGCGGTCCCAGCTCAGGTTCTACTGGTTTTGGCCGCGCTTGCGGACGGGGCTGTCGCCGGGCGCAGTCTTCGCGAAGTAGCCGGAGCGGTAATTGAGTCTGAGGTTCTGTTGTTTCAGCGCCGGATTGATGAGCTGAATCTCGATGCGGCGGTACGAGCCGTCGCGGGCTTTGTTGCTCGGTGAGTAGGCCACGAGATACTGCTCGCGGAGATCGCGCTGAATCTGCGCAAACGCGTCGCGCAGGTCGCGTTCGTGCCTGGGAAAGTACGCTCGGCCGCCGGTCTGCTCGGCGATTTTTCGGAGCGATCCCTCATCGACGTTGAACGTGTAGCGGTCGCCGATGCCGATCGCGTAGACGAGCGCGTCGGCTTTTTGCGCACGTTCGATGGCGTCGTGGATCTTCATGCGGCTGCTCGTGTCGTCACCGTCGGTGAGCAGGATGATGGCCCGGCGCGTGTTCTCGGCGGATGCGCTGATCAACTCTTCCGAGGTGGCCCAAACAGCGTCCCAGATCGCAGTCGAGCCCGCGAGCGTCTGGTTCGTGCCGGAGATCGGCGGCGTTCCGTTCACGACGACGCCACCGCCAATGTAACCTGACGGCGGCACAAACTCGACGCGATCGATCGCGTGGCGAAGTCGTTCGACGCTACCGGTGAAGCCCTGTTCGAGTGTTGTCTCGCCGGTAAACGAAACAATCGCGGCTTCGTCCTTGGCCGGCCGCATCATGTTTTCGAGGAACGCCCGCGCGGCTTCTTTCTCGTCCGGCAGTGTTCGTTCCTCGGAAGCGCTTGTGTCGATCAGTATCGCGAGCGATAACGGCAGATCGATGTTGGTTTGAAAAGTGAAGATCTCCTGCTGCTGTCCGTCTTCGAGTACGCGAATGTCTTCGGCTTTGAGATCGCTGATGAAGCGCCTGTTCTTGTCGGCGGCGGTGAAGAAGATGTTGGTGAGGTTCGTATCGAATTTGACGACCTCATCCGAGTCTTGCGGCAGCTCTTCGCGCGTGCGCGGCGTGGGCGATGGCGATGCAAGCGCGAGTGGTCCACTTGCCGTGACACTCGCTTCGCTATTCGGCGACAGCAGCACGCCGGCGCACGACAGGGCCGCGATCGCGAACAACAACAGGAATGGACGAGTTAACGCTTGATAACGCATCTTGTAAAAACCAACTGCTACGGCATCACGCTATCGGCGATTGCCTTGTAACCGCGTTTGGTCCGGACCTTCAAATCTCCGTGACCATCGTTGAGCTTCACATCAATCTTTCTGAACGTGCCGTCGTAACTCTTGTTCGTCGGATTGTAAGTAACCAAATACTGCGCGCGCAGCTCTTTCGAAATTTTCGAGAACGAACGCTCCAGCGAAAGCATGTCGCCGGTGAAGAACGCGACTCCTCCGGTTTCTTCCGCGAGCGTTTGCAGATCGCGATCTTTTTTGTCGGACACCTGCCCTGCTTCAACGCCGGGCACCGTCCC
>DASXXL010000483.1:0-2137 GCA_036503085.1 Pyrinomonadaceae bacterium
CGCGCCGTAGCTTGTTGTCGCTCAACAGGCGCGCCGCATCCGCCGCCATTTTGTCCACGTCGCCGACCGGACTCAAGTATCCCGTCTCGCCGTCGTTGACGACTTCCGGCAGACCGCCGACACGCGACGCGATCACGGGAACTTCGCAGGCCATCGCTTCCAACGCCGCCAAACCAAAAGACTCCTGCTCCGATGGCAACAACAAAACGTCAGACGCGGAAAGATAATCAACGATGCGCGGCTGCTTGCCGACAAACGAACACTGTTCGTAAACGCCAAGACAACGCGCGCGGTGCTCGGCGTTGGTGCGTTCGCTGCCGTCGCCGACCATAACCAGGCGCGTTTTGATTCCCTTTTGCAAGACTCGCGCGAAGATCTCGACGCAATCCACCGGGCGTTTTACCGGACGGAAGTTTGAAACGTGGACCAGCAACGGCTCATCATGCGGCGCGAGCGTCGCGCGCAAAGCTTTGACTTCCAAACGGCGGTAGTCGTACTGGCAAACGAAGTTCGGAATCACTTGAATGTCGTCGAAGTGGAATATCTCGCGTGTGGCTTCTTTCAAATAGTGCGAAATCGCGGTCACACCGTCCGATTGCACGATGCCGTAGCGCGTAATCGGCAGATAAGAGCGATCCGCGCCGACAAGCGTGATGTCCGTGCCATGCAACGTCGTCACAACCGGCAAACGCCGCCGCGGTTTCAACGACTCACGGGCGAGAATCGCGCTGATCGAATGCGGAATCGCGTAATGAACGTGCAGCAGATCGAGCTTTTCTTCTTCGGCCACGGTGGCCATCTTGGTCGCGAGGGCAAGCGTGTAAGGCTGATGTTCGAACAACGGGTACGACATCATCTCGACTTCGTGAAAACGCACGCGTTCATTCAATTCGGTGAGACGAGTCGGGAGTGCGGACGAGATAAAGTGAACTGTATGTCCGCGAGCAGCGAGTTCTTTGCCGAGTTCTGAACCAACGATGCCGCTGCCACCGTAGGTCGGATATACCGTAATTCCGATGTTCATTTGGCGTCGAGCTTAGCACAAAGGCCGCTGAAAATAGTTGAGGCAGGCGACCCTCGCTATCGCCTGCCTCTATCTCAACTTGACTCACCTTCTGAGAGGGGGGGCAAGTGAGGGCGGGAGTATATTCCTGCTTTTGATTTTTAGCAATAACTCCTGCAAGCTCCCGCAATTTTTTATGTAAGAGAAGTTTAGGCTGCGGAAATACATATAGCGCGGGAACCTGCGAATCCCCAACAAACTGGTTATAATGTGGCCGATAACACGGTCGAACACGAGGTTTGCGATGCCGAAAATTAGCGATATCGAAGAGACGCCAAATCCGAACGCGGTGAAATTCATTTTGCGCGAAGCAGTCAGCAACGGCGTCGCGAAGCAGTATGGGTCTGCCGCTCAGGCTGAAAATGATTTGTTGGCGAAGTCGCTGTTCGACGTAGGCCACGTTGTTTCGGTCTTTTACATGGATCGCATGATCACGATCGAAAAAGACGACGAAGGAGACTGGGACGAGTTGCTACCGACGTTGGCGGTTCCGATTCGCGCGGCCGAAGCCGTCACCGTTGTGGCGGCAGCGGCTGGTGCGGCTGTTGGCGGCGCACTGGCGGCAGTCACTAGCGATGACCCGCGACTCTTGAAAATCAACGAGATACTCGACGAACGAGTCCGACCGGCGTTGATGGGCGACGGCGGCTATCTCGAAATTCTCGGACTCAGCGATCACACGCTGAGCATTCGTTACCAGGGCGCTTGCGGCAGTTGTCCCAGTTCGCTGACCGGTACGTTGATGGCGATCGAAGGAATGCTGAAACAGGAAGTCGATCCCGAACTTGAAGTAGTCGCGGTCTAAACCGCAACTTTTCGCAACCCGCTGCCACTTACACGGTGTAGACGGTCGGTTGTAACCATCCCACATTCCGTTCCAACAGGAGTTTCGAATGTCCCTGCCCCGTATTGCTCCGGTTGCTATGTTTTTGTGTTTAGCTGCGGTTCCCGTGCTCGCGCAGACCCCACCTGCAAAGTCAGCGGCGCCGAAACCTGGCGCTGCCGCGGCCGACGCCGAACAGCAACTCCGAACTCGTCGGGCACAAGCACGTTCGCTGCTGATCGCGCTCTCGA
>DASXXL010000484.1:0-2562 GCA_036503085.1 Pyrinomonadaceae bacterium
AACACGATGCGCAGATTACCAGCAACAAAAGCCATCGCGTACTCTTCCGCGCCCGTGAGATGCGCGAAGAATTCGGTGTGCCCGGGAAAACTGTAGCCGCCGAGAAACAATGCACGTTTGTTGATTGGCGCGGTGGCGACGGCGTCGATGCTGCCGGCCGCGCACAACTCAACCGCGGCTTCGATGTACCCACCCGCGGCTTTACCAGCCGCGCCCGATTCAATGCCAGGTTCGATAAGACCGGTGATGTTGTCGAGATGATAGATAACGGGCTCGGAGTGTTCCGGAAACGGCTCGTCGGCGCGCACGATGTCGTAACCGGATTGCAGATCGAGGGTACGCGCAGTGTGAGCGAGTAACTGCGCGTCACCGATGATTACTGGAATGCAAGCGCGCCGGACTTCTTCTTCAGCGACAGCTTTGAGCACGACCTCGGGCCCAATCCCGGCGGGGTCTCCCATGGTGATGCCGATGCGCGGCAAAACTCGCCTGGGGCGAGGACCCGGGTCACTTGGGCTTTGATCTGAGTGTCGCATTGCTTGAGGCGACGGCGCTGTTGTCCAGGGACGAAGATCTCAACGGGCGAGACTGAACAACTTCTCAGGCGCTGGCACTTTCAACACGCTCGTCGGCCTTGTAGATATATTTGATGTTCCGCTTGAGCACCAACAGGTTTGGCGCACCCTTGCGATTGACCTTCAGCGCGCCACGATCGTACCACTCGATCGTGCCTTCGATCTCTTCGCCATCGAGCAGAACGAGCACCATGGGAGTGTGCGCATCGATCTGTTTCTTGTAGTAGAAGATCTCGGCGTTGGTTTCACTGGGAGGTGGAACTCTTTTCTTTACCTGGACCGGCGTGTGTTGTGGCTGGGCTGCACGAGGCTGGCCACCACCACTGTTTTCATTTGCGGCGCGGGAACTCCCATTCGAACGTTCTCTGGGCTGCGGAACTTCTCGGGCTTTGCCTTTGACTTCCGCGAGTGTAGTTCTGATGAGTTTACGATTCACGTGATTATTACCTCCAAATTCCTACGACGGGCCATTCACCCGTCACGAAGCCATCTTGTATAGACACAGGGATCGATTAATGCTCGCAGGCTGTGGCCCATCCGAGGAGAGGAACGTACATTTACCCGTAATGGAATTTTCCTGCAAGGATTGGCGACATGCTACACAACCAGCGCAGAAAAAGCAAAGGAGAAAACTTCTTTATTTTGCTATTTTTACTGCAAGAGATGATGCATCTGTGTTAACCGTGTCTCGCTGCTTTACAAACCACGAGACACGGATCTTCAACACAGATTTTAGTCGGCCTTCTTGCGAATGAACGTGGGCACGTCGAGATCGTCAACGCGCGGATTCGCCATCATCGGCCGCGGCAACTCGTCAGCCGGACGCGGAATGTAGCGCGGCTGCGTCGTGGGCATCACGGTGGTTGCCGCGGCAGTAGCAAGTGAGCTCGATTCTTTGTCAAAGCCCGTCGCGATCACAGTGATCTTCATCTCGTCGGTCAGGTTCTCATCGATCACCGCGCCGAAGATAATGTTTGCATCGTCGTCAGCCGACTCGCGAATGATCGACGAAGCAGCGTTGACTTCAAACAACGTCAGGTCCGGTCCGCCGGTAATATTGATCAAAACACCCTTTGCGCCTTGAATCGTCGCTTCTTCCAGCAACGGCGACGAGATCGCCTGCTGCGTTGCTTCGATCGCGCGGTTCTCGCCAGTCGCACGGCCCGCGCCCATCAGCGCCATACCCATGCCCTGCATGATCGACTTCACATCGGCGAAGTCGAGATTGATCAAACCGGGAACAGTGATCAGATCGCTGATGCCCTGCACTGCCTGACGCAACACGTCGTCGGCAACTCGAAATGAATCCGCCAGCGACACACCACGATCGACTGTGTGCAGCAAACGCTCGTTCGGGATCGTGATCACGGTGTCGACACACTCGCGCAACTCACGCAATCCCTGATCGGCTTGCTGCATGCGCCGGCGGCCTTCGAAGTGAAACGGTTTCGTCACCACGGCGACAGTCAACGCGTCGAGCTCGGTGGCGAGTGAAGCAATGATTGGCGCCGCGCCGGTGCCGGTGCCGCCGCCAAGTCCGGTCGTCACGAACACCATGTCAGCGCCTTCGAGCACTTCGATGATCTTGTCAGTGTCTTCGAGTGCGGCTTCGCGACCAACGCCAGGATCGGCGCCCGCGCCGAGTCCTTTAGTTAAGCGACTGCCGAGTTGAATCTTGATTGGAGCGCGCGAACGTTTGAGCGCCTGGAGGTCAGTGTTCGCAACGAGAAATTCGATACCCTCGATGCCCGCTTCGATCATGCGATTGACAGCGTTGCTACCGCCCCCGCCGATGCCAATCACTTTTATCCTCGCTCCGGTGAGTGGCGGATCGTCGTCGATGAAAATATTAATGCCGGTTCCGGGTTGACGAGTGTCCGGTGTCATAGTTATGTCCTCTCTCCCAAAACGGGATGGCTTCCAAGGCCGCCTTCGTTTATGTTGGGCTGCTTGCGCCATCGGCATCGATATCTTGCGGACAATATCT
>DASXXL010000485.1:0-3220 GCA_036503085.1 Pyrinomonadaceae bacterium
CAGTTACTTCTCGATCGACTCGGCTTTCGCGTCGGCAACGAAAAGCTGTGCTGAAGGATCGCGATCCGGATCGTCGCCGTGGTTGCTCATAAAGGCGATGCGAGTGCCGTCGGGAGACCAAGCGGGCGAACTCTCGTCCCACTTGCTCTTCGTCAGGCGCTCGAGTTTCTTCGTGGCGACGTCGAAGAGATAGATGTAACTGTGACGGCCCGAAAGCAAGTAACCCTGACCGTCCTGTTTGTAGCGGTAGCGATCGATCACGATCGGTTTCGGCACGCGCGGCGTCGCGTTGGGTTGCGGTGATGGTCCAGGATCTGCTTCGGGATCGGGATCGCCGATGATGAGCGCGAGTCGTTTCGCGTCCGGCGACCACTCGTAGCCTTGCAACCGGCCTTTGAGCTCCGTCAATTGCCAGGCCTCGCCGCCGTTTCGATCGAGCAGCCAAACCTGGTTGCCACGCGCCTTCCCCGGTCGTGATGAAGTGAACGACAAGTACTTGCCGTCCGGACTCCAACGCGGTGAACCCTCGCTCTCGTTACTAAACGTGATCTGCCTGTCGTTGCTGCCATCGGTGCCGACCATCCAGATGTGCGAACTGGTTTTGTCGTCTTTGACGTTGACGGTGCTGACGACGTACGCGACGAACTTGCCGTCAGGCGAGACTTGTGGATCGCCGACGTTGCGGAAGCGCGCGAGGTCGTCGAGCGTCATCGGATGACGGGCAGTTTGGGCGACGAGCACGCACGTGCAGGCTAGAACGAGCAGCAGCGAGAGAGAAGACAGGCGTCTGCGGATCATGGGGTTTGGCCTCCTGAGAAACTGAACTGGGATGACTGATTACAGCCGCGCAGAGCGGGAGTTTAGCAAGGCCGACGAAGGTGAGGCAATCCGCAGATTGCGCAGATTACCTAAAACGTTCTGCGTAATCTGTGGATGGTTTTCTGGTGCGTAGTTTATGCGGAGGCTCGGTTACTACGCGGCGGCATCGCCGGCGTGCAGTGTGGCGCTAATGAGTTCGAGCACTTCGGTCGCGACGTCATCAGGCAAATCAGGCCCTTCCAGGCATTGGGCCAGAGCGGTGAAATCGAACAGCTTCACGAGCAATTCCCAATTCTCGGGAAGCACACCGCCGTGCTCTACGTACGCCCGCGAGAAATGAGGTTCGCGCAGCGGCCGCTCGGGACGCTCGTAACGGAGGAAGTGGCCTACGTCAACGAGCGGTGAGCCGGAAGTTGCGAATTCCCAATCGAGGATTGCCGCCACTCGCCAGCGGCCGCTTACTTCGCGCACGATGATGTTTCGATTACCGAAGTCGTTGTGTACGAGCCGCGCCTTGGTTTGGCCATTCGAATCAGGTAACTGGAAACGGCCGATGCGCGCGAGCGTCGCGCCCACCGTGGCGGCAGCTTGGTTGATGGAGGGGAGATCGTTGGTGCGCTTGAGCCGTTGGAAAGTTAGTCCTTCGACGTACTCGAGCACGGCGAAAGCCGGCGAGCCATCAAGGCCGTTTGGTTCCGCGTGAATAATCTTCGCAACGGGCACGTCACGACAAATCAAATCGTGAATGGAAAGCTCTTTAGCGCACGCCGCGGGACCATGGCGATAGAGGCGCAGTACAACCGGCTTATAGTCACCTGAGAAATGAACTTTCAAATTCGTGTTGATTAGGCCGCCGGTAAGAACTTCGTGACCAGCGACTCGTCGCTGTGGAAACACCGTTGCGATGAGACGCTGTAGCTCAAACATTACAACAACAGTTCCGCGAGTAACCGGGCTACGTGGATGCGGGTCGTGTCGAGCAGAGGAAGGTTGTTGTGTAATTCGTCGCGCAGTAGGAGCGGTAATTCGGTGCCGCCGAGGATGACAGCTTCGATGCCGTCGCGCGCGTACATCGTGTCGATGATGTCGAGAAGTTTGGCGCGAGTTTCGGGACGAAAGACGTCTTTGAGTAGTTCGCCGAGATAGATCTCGTGGATGTAGCTCTGTTCCTCGTCGTTCGGCGTAACGAGCTTGATGCCGGTGCGCGAGAAGACTTCCGGATAAAACGACGCCTGCATAGTGAAGCGCGTGCCGAATAGCGCGACTGTTTTTAACCCCAGCTTTTCTACGTGGTCGCGTGTGGTTTCGACGATGCTGATCAGAGGCAGCGCGGATCGCTGTTGCAGTTCGTCGAAGACGATGTGTGGCGTGTTCGCGGTGAGTGCCGCGAAGTCAGCGCCTGCTTTGTGAAGTTTCTCGAACTCGGCGGCTAAATAATCTGTAACCTTTCCGAGCTCGCCCGCAGTCATCCACTCTAGTAGTGGTTTGATGTTTACGCTGTTGATGATCAGAGACGGAGCATTACCGTCCGCCAGCTCGCGATACTTCGCGATCAGCAGACGGTAATACTCGATCGTGGATTCGGGGCCGGTGCCGCCGATGAGGCCGAGTGTTTTAGCCACGGATGACACAGATCTTCACTGTTGAGTACTGGTGCTTCTGGTAGGCTCGCCGATGTCGTATTCCGGCTTCGGCACGCCCATCAGCCAATGATCGAACCAGCCGACGATGTGTTCGAGGCGCTCGATGCGATGCCACGGCTGGCCCGAACGCGAAAGCTCATGCGACTCGTTCGGGAAGCGCACCATCACCGTCGGAATGTGGCGATACTTCAACGCGCGAAACATCGCTTCACCGCCCGCTCCGGTCGGCGTGCGGTAGTCTGCTTCACCGAGTATCAACATCAACGGCGTCGTGATCTTGTTGACGTAAGTGATCGGCGAACGACGCCGGTAATCTTCGGGATCTTCAAACGGCGACGCCTTGAACCATGACGGCTGAAACAGAGTGAAGTCGGCGGTGTACCACCAGTCAGCCCAGTCCGCGATATCGCGTTGCGAGACTGCCGCGGCGAAGCGCGTCGTTTGCGTGATGGTCCAATTCGTCAACAGTCCGCCGCCGCTGCCGCCGGTGACGCCGAGCTTCTTCTCGTCGATGTAGCCGCGCTTGATCAACTCATCGACGCCAGCCATCAGGTCTTTATAATCGTCGCCGGGATAATTGTGCTGAATGATGTTGCCAAACTCCTGGCCGTAGCTGGTGCTGCCGCGCGGATTCGGATAAAGCACGACGTAACCCTTCGCCGCCATCCACTGAAACTCATGATCGAAGATGAACCCGTACGCAGCGTGTGGTCCACCGTGAATATTCAGAATGAGCGGATACTTCTTGTTGGGATCGA
>DASXXL010000486.1:0-2575 GCA_036503085.1 Pyrinomonadaceae bacterium
CTGTCTCTGATAGTGCGCTTCTTTTCGTCGGTCCAACGGCCGGAGGCGATGCTTTCGCCGGCGAGATGAATGATAGCGTCAAGGCCTTCGAGTCGTTGGGCGTCGATGCGGTTCTGGTCCGGGCGCCATTCGATCTCGCTCGCGCTGGCTGGGGCTTCACTCCGCACGAGACGGAGGACTTCATGCTTGTCTTCAGTCAGCGACTTTATGAGTGCGGTGCCGACGAGCCCGTGCGAACCGCTGACGAGGATTTTCATGGCGCTAAAAATAGCACAGTAGACAGTTTTGTTTTCGGCGTGTAGAATCCGCAGCCAAAATTAAAGGAGCAACCTCACTATGCTTCGTCTCAAAGTATGTTTCCTCACTGTCGCTTTATTTCTCGTCACAGTTTTGGTTTGGGCTCCGCGTCGCGCCAGCTCGAACTCGAGTGTGGTGCGTCTGACGACGACCGCAGAACAGGCTATGAACTTGAATCCGTCGTTGAGTGACGACGGGCGCGTGGTTGTGTTCGAGTCGTCGGCGAACTTCTTCAGTGCCGAGCCGAGCGATGGGTTTCACGCGATCCGTGCAGATGTTGCTGGCGATCCGCCGGTGTTTGTTGATCTCGCCAAGACACGGATGATCTCGCCCGCGCTGTCGGCGCACGGGGCCGTTATCGCCTTTGCGTCGAGAGAAGATCTTGTCGGCCAGAACGCCGATCGAAACTCAGAGATCTATTTGTTGACGTCGTCCGGTTTGAAGCAGCTCACGCATAGTTCGGAGAATCTGTGGCCTTCGATCGCGGCCGATGGCAGTTTAGTAGCCTTCACGTCGAACGGAAATCCTTGTCTCTACGACGTTGCCACTGGAACACTCTCGCTAATCAGCGAAGACGTGGCGACGATCGCCAAACTCAGCGGTGACGGCTCCAAGGTTTACTACCAGAGAGGGGATGACTTGGTTTCGCTTGATGTGACCTCGAAGATCAGACGGATCGTGGCCGCTGGCGTTGCAAAGTTACAAATTGCGACGGGCCGTGCGGTGAGTAACGACGGAACGCGTCTGGTCTATTCAGCGGAAACCGCCGCAAACCAGAGTCAGGTGTTTCTGTACGATGCTCGCGAAGACGCGGTGCGGCAGCTAACCCAACTTGGATCGAGATCGACCGACGTACCACTGAATCCGACCATCAGCGGTGACGGCAAACGCGTCGCGTTTGCGACGAGACGTAAAGTGACAAACGCCAGCGATGGCGGCGTCGAGTTATATCTTTACGACATTCCGAGCGGACAAGTGCAGCAGATAACGAATGCACCATCGAGCGCAACAGCCGAAGTGGTCGCCTCGCTCAATTTCGACGGTAGCCTCGTGGCGTTCAGTTTTCCCCGCCTCCTTTCAGGACCGGCGACCAATGACTTCGAGAACAACAGCGAGATCTATCTGGCTTCGCTTGCGCCGCGGCCGGAGTCTGGCGTCGGCACCGTGCTCAATGCGGCCGCGCTGGGAAACGAACCTGTTCAACCCGCGCGCATCGCTCCAGGCAGTATCGCGATAATTCGTGGAAGTGCGCTAATCGGCGCGAGCGTGAAAGTGAACGGATTACCGGCGCAAACTCTCTTCACAACGGCACAGGAAGCCGTGTTCGTCGTACCGGATGAACTCGCGGACGGACCAGCGGAGTTTGTCGCTACGAATACTGACGGATTCGTCGTGAAAGCGGAGGCCATAATCTCAAGGACCGCGCCGGGCGTGTTTGCGGTGACTGGTGATGGTGAGGGCGAAGCGATCGTGCTCGACAGCGACACGCTTCTCGCCGCACCGTTCGATCCGACAAACGGCCATCTGCGTTTGTCGATCTTTACGACCGGCGTGGCACATGCGCAGAATGTTTCAGTGACCCTCAATGGCCAACCGTTAAAAGTCGAGACGATCGCTCGCAACACTTTCAGCGGACTCGACGAGATTCACGTCCTCGTGCCTGCCGAACTGCGCGGCGCAGGCAAAACTACGTTTACGATCATCGCCGATGCGCTGCAAGCCAATGCAACAACCGTAACACTCGGCGGCAGCTCACTGCGAGACATCGTTATCAACGAACTGCTCGCCGATCCACCCGACGGCCTCAACGGCGACGCAAATCACGACGGCGTACGCGACACGTCCGCCGACGAATTCGTCGAACTCGTGAACTCAACCACGCACGATATCGATCTCAGCGGTTATCAACTCCAAAGCCGCAGCCTTACTGCCACCAACGACACGCTACGTCATCGTTTCGCGCAAGGCACGACGCTATCCGCCGGCAAAGCAGTCGTCGTCTTCGGCGGCGGCTCACCCAACGCGAGCGATCCGATCTTCGGCAGCGCGCAGATCGTGAAGGCCTCGAGCGGTGGACTGTCGCTCGTCAACGGCGGCGGTGTCGTAATACTGCGAAAATCAAACGGTGAGATCGTCACCTCCGTTGCTTACGGCGCGTCGTTGAACCTGCGCGGTGATCAGAACCAGTCGCTCACGCGCGCGCCAGACATCACCGGCGAGCTCACGTTGCACTCGAATGCGCCCGGCAGCAACAAGACACTCTTCAGTCCGGGCACTC
>DASXXL010000487.1:0-2644 GCA_036503085.1 Pyrinomonadaceae bacterium
CGACTTCGGATCGTGATGCTCACGGGTGATAGTCGCACCACAGCGGAAGCGGTTGGGCGCCGGCTCGGTATCGACGACGTCGTACCCGAAGTTTTGCCCACGCAAAAAGCTGAGGTGGTGAAGCGTTTTCAGAACGAAGGGCGAAAGGTCGCGATGGCGGGCGACGGCATCAACGACGCGCCCGCGCTCGCGCAGGCAGACGTCGGCATCGCGATGGGAACCGGAACTGACGTGGCGATGGAAAGCGCCGGTGTGACGCTCGTTAAAGGCGACTTGCGCGGCATCGTGCGCGCGCTGCGTCTGAGCCGCGCGACGATGCAGAACATCAAACAAAACTTGTTCTTTGCTTTCGTTTACAACACGCTCGGCGTGCCGATCGCCGCGGGCGTGCTGTATCCGTTCTTTGGTCTGTTGCTAAGCCCGATGATCGCCGCCGCCGCGATGAGCTTCAGCTCAGTCTCCGTCATCGCGAACGCCCTCCGGTTACGAACTGAAAATCCCTCTCCCTAGTTCTCCCGCTAGCGCGAGTCTGGTGGAAGGGGATAAAGAGCGGATTTACTGCAAGGGTAACTTAAACGCCGCCATCTGTTCGCCGTTGCGCACAAGCAGCGTATCGCCGACGAGCACCGGATGGTTCCAGGTCTTGCCTTCGATCGCCGGTAGCTTTGCGATCTCCGTAAACTGATCCGGTGTCGCTTGCACGAGCGCGAGCTCGCCTTCTTCCGAAAGCACGAGCAACAAATCCTGATCGGGCAGCAACACGAGCTGACCATTGCCGTAACGACCGCCTTTCCACTTTCGCTGCCCGTCCTTTAAATCAATGCACGAAAGAATCCGGCCGTCGAAGCCAAACGCGTAGCCCTTGTGAATGACGAAGTCGTTGAAATAAGGCTTCAGCCCGTTTGAGGTCCAACGCTCCGAGACGCTCCAGCTCGCGCCGTTATGCGCTATCGCAAGACGGCGCGCGCCGTTTTCCTGACTCGTGATCAGCACATCGCCGTCGCCCGTCACCGCCGGTTGCACGATCGTGTTGACGGACCACGCGTGCGACCAGAGTTGTTTACCGTCACTCGGCGACACGCTCGTCGCCGTATTCGAGCTCATCAGCAGCACCTGCGAGACGCCGCCGAGCGTGACCAGTTGCGGTGAACTGTAACTGCCGCCGCCTGCTGGCCCAACCCAACGTTTGTTTCCAGTCGCGACGTCGTAGGCGACGAGTTGTCCTGAAGCGGCAACGATCACTTCGTCACCGATCACGAGCGGCGAACTCGCAAAGCCCCAGAACGGAATCTGCGTGCCCGTATCGGTTGAAACGTTGTGCGTCCAAACAACCGCGCCGGTTCCGGCGTCGAGTGCGTTCAGAATTCCCGTCGCGCCGAACGTGTAGACGCGACCACCACTGAGTGTCGGCGTCGCGCGCGGACCGGCGCCGGCGTTCGACTCGAAGAAGCGCGCGTTGTCGCGATGCGACCACACCGGCTGTCCCGTGCTCAGTTTGTAACAGACTACTTCTTCGTTCTCGCCGCGTTGTTCCTGCGTGTAAAAGACGTCGCCGCTCACCGCGAACGACGACCAGCCGGGACCGATCGATCGTTTCCACAGTTGCACCGGCGGCGCAGCGGTCCAGTCTGTTTTGATCTTCACGCCGCGTACGATGCCGTCGCGTCGTGGACCACGAAAGCCGAGCCACTCGGCGCGTTTCTCAGTTGTGGGAGTAGTCGCTGTCGTGGTTTGTTTTGCGGGTGTGACGGAAGGAGAGGGTGATGGGGCGGTCGCGGGAGCGGCGGGAGTCGGTGCTGTTGAAGACGCTGGCGTGCTCGTTTGCTCTTCACCGGTTTGAGCGAGAAGTCGTTCTTCTGAACTCGCACGCCAGCGCCAACCGAAGGTCGCTACGTGATCTCCGTTGATGCCGTTTTGTCTGACCAACAACCAACCAAAGCACGCGATCAGGATCGTCGCGACCATCGTCGCGTGTCGCACTTTGTTCGACAGTCGACTCGTGGCCACAGCCCACACGACGAACGCGAGCGACAGAATCGGAATCGCGTAAGCAAACAGCCACGGGAGCCACATCGAGTCGTGCTTCAGCAGCCACGTGACACCCAGCGCCGCTACGATCAGCGCGAGTGCGCCGATGCGTTCGCGCCAACGCGCGCGGCTGAAGAACATCCACCAGATGACGAGCACGAGCGCGAACGCGAGCGAGCCCATCACCGCGTAACCGAAACCGGTTATGCCGGGCACGAGCGCTTTCACGACGATGCGAAAGAACCACTGGATTGCGACTGCAACGATCGCGGGCCACAGCCTGAGCGGCTTCTGCGCGATTTCACTGAGCTGCTTCTGGGGGATCTGAGTGGGAGTCATGTGGGACTATACTCCCCACCCACATACTTTGTTCCGTCGTTATCGCCGAAATTTTCGGAGTTCGTGGGTTACAAATCACTCGCGCTGAACGTGTCGCCTTGCCGGATGTCACCGGTGTCGTAACCTTTCTTGAACCAGCGCAGGCGTTGCGCGGAGGTGCCATGGGTGAATGAGTCGGGCACGACGTATCCGGTCTCGCGCCGTTGAATCTGATCGTCACCGACCGCACTCGCTGCCCGCAACGCCTCTTCGATGTCGCCCGCTTCAAGCACGCCCT
>DASXXL010000488.1:0-4985 GCA_036503085.1 Pyrinomonadaceae bacterium
ATTCATCATTGCTGAATGGAACGCGTGCGACGTGTGGAGCGTCTTGCAATCGATTCCACGTTCCGCCAGCCGGCGTGACAGGTCATTGATTTCCTCGAACGGACCTGAGACTACGCAAAGTGATGGACCATTCACGGCCGCCAACGAGAGATCGTTGTCGCGCAACAGCGGCCGGATCTCCGCTTCCGGCAACGGCACACTGAGCATCAACCCGCCCGGCAATTCCTGCATCAGGCGTGCGCGCGTCGCGATCAACTGCAACGCCTCGTCGAGCGTGAGCACGCCTGCCAAACAGGCCGCAACGTATACACCGATGCTATGACCAATCATCGCCTGCGGGTGCACGCCCCACTTGCCCAACAACTTCGCGAGCGCATACTCGATCACAAACAACGCTGGTTGCGTACACAGCGTTTGTTTCAGCCGCTCCGCTGCTGCTTCCTCCGCCCGCGCCTCGTCCGGGTAAAGAACCGAGCGCAGATCAAAGCCAAGCTGATCTCTGAGCCGCTCGCAGCAACCATCCACGATCTCGCGGAAGAACGGCTCCGTGTCATACAGCTCGCGAGCCATGTTGACGTGCTGTCCACCCTGTCCGGGAAACATGAACACCACTGATTGCTCGTTGAGATCAGCGCTGCCGGTCCAACTCTGTTTCGTGTCTGTGCGTTCCAGCGTCTTGATCGCTTCTTCGTGGTCACGGCAAAGAACAACTTTGCGATGAGTGAAAGGCGTGCGTCCTGCCTGCAGCGTGTAAGCGACGTTGGCCAGATTCAATTCGGAATGCTGCTTGAGATGTTCGGCGAGGGCCGTAGTCTTCGCAGCCAATGCCGCTTCACTCCTGGCGGACAACACGAGCATCTGCCATCCGCGCGAATTATCAGCAGATGAGACAACCGGCGCCTCCTCGAGAATCACGTGAACGTTAGTGCCGCCGATACCAAACGAGCTTACGCCCGCGCGGCGTGGATGCCCGTTGCTCTGCCACTGGGCCAGATCCCGGTTCACAAAGAATGGCGTGCCGGCAAAATCGATTTGTGGATTCGGTTTTTCATAGTGAAGACTCGGCGGAATCTCTTTCTGCTGCAGCGCGAGGACGGTTTTGATCAACCCCGTAACGCCGGCTGCCGCATCGAGGTGCCCGATGTTGGTCTTCAGCGCCCCGATAGCACAAAAGCCCGACGCTGAAGTGCGCTCTCGATATGCCTGCGTCAGAGCCGCAATTTCGATCGGATCGCCGATGCGAGTGGCGGTTCCGTGTGCTTCGACGTAATCGATCGTCTCCGGCGTCACTTCAGCCACATCGAGCGCAGCGCCAATTACCGCTGCCTGCCCTTCGACACTCGGCGCCGTGAATCCCACCTTCAGCGAACCGTCGTTATTCGCGGCAGAACCCTTGATGACTGCAAGAATCGAATCGCCGTTCTTCAGCGCATCTTCCAGTCGCTTCAGGACCACTACTCCGACTCCGCTGCCGCCTACACATCCGTGCGAGCAGGCATCAAACGCACGCGTGTGTCCATCAGGAGATAGGATCCCGCCTTCCTGATAGATGTATCCGGTTTTTTGTCGAATATTGATCGTCACGCCGCCCGCGAGCGCCATATCACAAGCACCACTCAACAAACTCTGGCAGGCGAGGTGTGTCGCCAACAGGGAGGTTGAGCACGCGCTCTGCACGTTGACGCTTGGTCCTTTTAGGTTGAACTTATACGAGACGCGAGTGGCGACATAGTCTTTGTCGTTTGCGAGAACGATTTGCATTCCATCCGTGGTGTTGACGAGCGACTGAGCGGAATAGATGTTGAACAGGTAGCCGTTCGGACCGACACCCGCGAAGACCCCGGTGGTATCTGCAACGTGCTGCGGATCGTAACCAGCACTTTCCAGCGCTTCCCACGCACATTCGAGAAAGAACCGTTGCTGTGGATCGAGGAGCTCAGCCTCACGCGGTGAATAACCGAAGAATGACGCATCGAAGAGTTCGATGTCCGGTAGCACGCCTCCGGCTTTCACAAGGTTGGGGTTCGTCAAACTCTTCGGTTCGACGCCGGCGGCAATCATCTCCGCGTCGCTGAAGAATGAGATCGACTCCACTCCGTCGCGTAGATTGCGCCAGAACTCGTCGACGTTTCGAGCCCCGGGAACGCGACACGCCATCCCGATAACAGCTATCTCAAAGCCGTTGGATTCCATTTTTGCTTGGTGCTTAGAGTTTAGAGTTCAGCGTTTAGGCTGCGGGTCTCGGGCTTTGCGGCTTGTTTCAATTTCAGCTTTTGCAAACGCGACTTCCCTGCCTGCAACTTTTCTTTTTGCGGCCCCGGCGATGAGGCGCTCGGCTGATAACCATCCTGTTCGACAAATTTCGCCAGAGAGCTGATGGTGGGGTACTTGAACATATCGACGAGTGAAATTTTCTTCTGGAGCACGTCTGCAAGTATTCTGTGCATCCCGATCATCAGCAGCGAGTGGCCGCCAATATCGAAGAAGTTGTCGTGCACGTTCACCTTCTCCACTTGCAATACCTGACACCACACCTTTGAGATCGTTTGCTCAAGCTCCGTTAGCGGCGCACTGGGAAACGTTTGCCGGCCTCGTTCTTTCCCGGATAACCGCGGCGCCCGCGGATGATCGATGTGCCCGCCGAACATCAAAGTTCCGTCCGCTCGACGCCAGCACACGTCACCCGTCCGATACAGCCGCGCACCTGCCCGGCCGCTACATTCGTCCGGAACAAACCGTTCTGCCGTCAAATCCGTTTGGTCGAGATATGCTCGCGTTACCGCAGCGCCTCCGACATACAACTCTCCTCTTACGCCACGCGGCACGAGTTGCTGTTGTTGGTCCAACACATAACATTGCGCGTTCGCAAACGGCCGCTCGCCTTCAGCAGCCACGCTCTCAGTCCCTGACAACTGTTCGAGCAACTTCTCCGGCTGCGGATGCTCGATCACGGTTTCATTCCATTCCGCCACTAGTTGCCGCCGCTCCTCGGCGCTCAGCAACTCCACCTCACTGATCCTCTGGTCCACATTTTCCACCACCGCCTGGAGCAGATTCTGATAGTGACTCAGCAGCCGCTCCATCGTCTCAGCCTCAAACAGATCCGTGTTGTAATCCAACGTCCCTTCCAACACGTCTCCCCGCTGCATCATCACCAGCATCAACTCAAACTTGGCGCTGTGGCCCTCCGCGCCGAGCCACTCCAATTCCACTCCCGGCAACACCTGGTCCGACGTCGCCGCCGCATTCTGGAGAGTGAAAAATGCCTGAAACAGCGGCGACCGGCTCATGTCACGCTCCGGCTGCAACTCCTCCACTAACTTCTCGAACGGTACCTCCTGATGCGTATACGCCCCCAGCGTCATTTCCCGCACTCGTTGCAGCAACTCGCGAAAACTCGGCCTCCCACTCAGGTCCGTCCGCAGCACAAGAGTGTTCACGAAGAACCCGATCAACTGCTCCAGCTCCGTGTGATTGCGTCCCGCTATCGGACTGCCCACCACGATCTCTTCCTGCCCGCTGTGGCGATACAGCAAAGTCTGAAAGGCGGCGAGCAGAGTCATGAACAAAGTACAGTCATGCTTCTGACTCAACTGTTGCAGCCCCTGGCTCAGACTCGTGCTCAAGCTAAATGTCAGTTGCGCACCGCGATAAGTCTGCACCTCCGGCCGCGCTCGATCCGCCGGCAAGTCCAACACCGGCAATTCACCACCCAACTGCTCCCGCCAATACTTCAACTCTTCTTCCAGCACCTCGCCCTGCAACCACTCCCGCTGCCACACCGCATAATCTGCGTACTGAATCGCCAACTGCGGCAGCGGTGAAGGTTCACCTTTGACGTAAGCCGCATAGAGCCTCGCGACTTCGCGAATCAGCACTCCCATCGACCAGCCGTCGCTGATGATGTGGTGCATCGTCAACAGCAGGACGTGCTCTTCCGCCGCCAACTTTAGCAAGCGCACTCGCCACAATGGCCTAACGCTTAAATCGAACGGCGCCTGTGCTTCCGCCTCCAGCAGCACTCTCGCTTTCTGCTCTCGTTCTGTTTCACTCAGACTACTAAAGTCCTCCACCGCGATCCGTAAGGGCTGCGCTTCGCCGATGATTTGAACCGGCTGTCGTTCACCACTGCTGAAGGTCGTACGTAACACTTCATGCCGCCGCACGATCTCGCTCAGGGTTCGTTCCAGCGCTTCGATATTGAGTGGTCCTCGCAGCCGCACCGCGGTCGGCACGTTGTAGAAAGCACTTCCCGGCTCGAGTTGATCCAAAAACCAGAGTCGCTGTTGCGCAAACGAGAGTGGCAACTCTCCGTCACGCGCCACGGGAACAAGCGGCGGGGCCGACGATACTGCGCCTGTTCGTAATGCTGCTTCGATTTGTGCCGCGAGCTGCGCCACTGTGGGATTCTCAAACAGCGAGCGTAAGGGCAACTCCACACTCGTCGTCTTTCGTACTCGCGCCATCACCTGCGTCGCGATCAACGAATGTCCACCCAGTTCGAAGAAGTTGTCGTCCACAGACACTCGTTCTAAACCCAGCAGGTTGGACCAGAGGTCCGCCACCACTTGTTCCATCATCGTGCGCGGCGCGACGTACTCTCCCTTGCGCTGCTTCGCTTCTTGCAACTCCGGCAAGGCCTGGTAATCGACTTTGCCGTTCAGCGTCAGCGGTAGCCGCGCCAGGTGCACGAAGACGCTCGGAATCGTTTCCGCAATCAGGTGGTCCCGCAGAAACTCGCGCAGCACCGCGGTCTCGATTTCCCGCCGGGCGACGTAGTATGCGACCAGCGTCTCTTCACCGCGATGATTGGGTCGCAATAGGGCCACGCTGTTGCGCACCTGCGGATGCTGGTTCAGCGCACTATTGATCTCGCTCAACTCGATCCTATATCCGTGATATTTGACCTGTTCGTCACCGCGGCCCAGGTATTCAATCGCACCGCCGCTGAGCCGGCGTGCGCGGTCACCACTGCGATACATGCG
>DASXXL010000489.1:0-5601 GCA_036503085.1 Pyrinomonadaceae bacterium
GATCTCGAATCCCGGCTCGTTTGGCACCAACGGCATCTTCGCGCAGGCGGGCGCCGTAACCGGCGACACGAGCTTCATGTGTATTGATATCGGCGGCGCGGGTGCGCTGGCGAATTCGATTGCCGGCAGCAGCGCGAACGGCGGCACGGACTTCCGCGTGCGCCAGCGGCTCAGCACGACAGTGCGGTTGCCGGGTTACGGTGGCGCGGCCACCGACACGGCAGCGGTAGTTACTTACATTCAGGGCCGCAACACCGGTAATGAAACCGGTTCGGCGACAGTGCAGTCACCCGGCGGCGGTTTCGTTGGCGGTGCGGCTTGCGCGACGGCCTTTGCCATCTGGCAGCCAAGCACAAACCAGCGCGACTACTTCGCGAGAACCGGTAACACGACCACGACGGTGGAAAGAAAAGGCGTTGCTACAGTCAAGCCGATTGCGGCCAATGCGGTAGCGGTGAAACCAGTCGTTGCCAACACGTCCAACCCGATCCAGCCGGTCGTGGTCCAACACGTTACGGCAACCGCAGCGAACACCGCGAAGCCGCTTGTGAGCAGACAGTCCGCTGCGAACACATCGCAGACTTATGCTCAACACGCGAAACCCAAACGCGACAGTGGCATCGTTGCCGCTTACGCGCGATCCAGCTCGTGGTTGACGAGCAAGTCAGGTCAGGCGAACCAAAGCCAGAGCAAGACGCCGCGGCGCGGCATCACTGTCAGACCGACAGTCGCTCCGTTGTCCGCGGAAACGGTCACGCACTCGATTGGAACGTTGCTCGCCGGCAAGACCGTTCACATTCAGTTCCAGGTGACGGTCAACAATCCGTACTCCGGCGGTGACTTCGTCTCCAACCAGGGCACCGTTTCCGGTTCCAACTTCTCTGACGTGTTAACTGACGATCCGGCCGCCGGCGGAGCTAACGATCCAACGACGACGCCGATCTTTACCAACCCGAACATCTCCGTCGCTGACGCTCAGGCGAATGAACCCGCCTCGGGCACCGCGACGATGCTGTTCACAGTTTCACTCTCGACCCCGGCTGGACCAACAGGCGCTTCGGTGCACTACTCGACTGCCGATCAACCGGCTGGTCCAGGCCATGCAGTTGCGGGTGTCGATTACACGGCAATTCCCGATACGGTCCTGAACTTCGCCACCGGCGAACAATTCAAGACCATCACGGTCAACATCCTCGCGGATGGAGCAGCGCCGGAACCCGATGAGACGTTCCTGCTGAACCTGTCCAACGCGACCGATGCGACGATCGTCGATGGTCAGGCCGTGGGCACGATCAAACAGGGCACTGCGGCCGGTACATTCCTGATCTCCGAGCTACGCACTTCGGGACCAGGCGGCGCAGGCGACGACTTTGTCGAGCTCTATAACAACAGCGACACGCCGCTGACCATCGCGGCGTCCGACGCGTCGGGCGGTTATGGCTTGTTCAAGATGGGAGCGACGTGCAGTGCAACGCCGATCCTGATCGGAACAATTCCCAACGGAACCGTCATTCCCGCGCGGGGCCACTACCTGTTCGTCGGCTCGCAGTACAGCCTTGCGAACTACGGCGGCGCCGGCGCGGCGGCGGGCAATGTGACGTTGAGCTCAGATATTGAGAGCGATCGGAACGTGGCGATCTTTACGACCACTTCAGCCGCGAATCTCTCGTCTGTGACGCTGCTCGATGCGGTCGGCTTCGGCGCCAACACGGGCGGCGTTTGCGACCTCCTGCGCGAAGGCACGACCCTCGCGCCGCTGACCGGCAGCGTGCTCGAGTACAGTTACTCGCGCGACCAATGCGGCAAGAAAGGAAATCCGGCGATCTTTGGTCCATGTCCGACAGCCGGTTTCGTGGCGGACACTAACGACAATGCCAACGACTTCATCTTCGCCGACACGACCGCGGCAGTAACTCCCGCGGGCCAGCGTCTCGGTGCACCGGGGCCGGAGAATTTATCGAGCCCGCTCTTGCGAGCAACCACGATTTCAACGTTGCTGCTCGACTCGAACATCGGAGCGCCGGCGGCGCCGAATCGCGTACGTGACTTCACAGGCGTGACGAATGGCGCGAACGGCACGATGTCGGTGAGGCGACGCTTCGTGAACAACACCGGTGCTCCAATAACGAGACTGCGGTTCCGCATCGTCGATATTAGTTCGATTGCGGTACCGGGTGGCATTGCGGATGTAAGAGCGTTGACGTCGACTGACGTGCCCGTCCCCGGGATCACTGATTCAGCCACCTGCGCGGCTGCAGGCGCTGGTCCGGCGCCTTGCACGGTGATGGTGCTCGGCACGACGTTGGAGACGCCGCCGACTCAAGCGATGGGCGGCGCTACGAATAGCACTATGAGCGCCGGCACGATCACGTTGGGGACGCCGCTGGCGCCGGGAGCGAGCATCAATCTGCAATTCCTGCTGGGAGTGCAGCAGACAGGCTCGTTCAAATTCTTCTTCAATATCGAAGCGCTGCCGTAAGACACAAAAACATCCACAGATTACGCGGATTATCTGTGTAATCTGTGGATGGCTTTTAGCTCTTGACTGCTATTGGCTCGGGTTCGGTCGTGCGACTCGCCCGTGTCCCGTCAGGCGGGAGCGGCGGTGGCGGCGGGTTCGCGACCAGCACCTCCAACGCCGCCTCGATGACCTCACTGATCGTCGATACAAAAATTAGCTGCAAGTCTTTTTTGACGTCCTCGGGAATATCGTCCACGTCCGCTTCGTTACGCGCCGGCAGTAACACGCGCCGAATACCCGCACGATGTGCCGCGAGCACTTTCTCCTTCACGCCGCCAATCGGAAACACCAAACCGGAAAGCGTGATCTCGCCGGTCATCGATGTGTCGGGCCTGACGCGCCGTCCGGTGTAGAGCGAGGCCAGCGCGGAAGTGATCGTCACGCCCGCACTCGGTCCATCCTTCGGTATCGCGCCCGCCGGCACGTGCAAGTGAACGCCGTAACCCTGGAAGATCTCCGGGTCGATGCCAAACTCCGCCGCGTGTGACCAAAGATACGACTGCGCCGCACGCGCCGACTCCTGCATCACTTCACCGAGTTGGCCCGTGATCGTCAACCCGCGTCCGCCCGGCAAGAGCGTCGCTTCGATGAACAGAACTTCGCCGCCCATCTCGGTCCACGCCATTCCGGTTGCCACGCCCGCGGGCAATTCCTTGCGCGCCTGCTCGGGATAGAACTGCGGCGGTCCGAGATACTCGCGCACGCCGTTCTCATCGACATTGACGTGTTCCGCTTCACCCTGCGCGACCAGCAACGCGGCTTTGCGCGCCACGCTGCCGATGTTGCGTTCCATCTGCCGCACGCCTGCTTCGCGCGTGTAGCGCGTCGCGATCAGTTCAAGCGCCGCATCGCTGATCTTGAACTGTCCCGCCGTCAATCCGTTTTCGGTTGTTTGCCGCGGCACGAGATAGCGCCGGGCTATCTCGAGTTTCTCGCGATCGCTGTAACCGGCGAGCCGGATGATCTCCATGCGATCGCGCAACGGCGGCGGAATCGGCCCGAGCTGGTTCGCCGTCGCGATGAAAAAGATTCGCGAGAGGTCGAACGGCAGATCGAGGTAGTGATCGCGGAACGAGTTGTTCTGTTGCGGATCGAGAATCTCCAGCAGCGCCGCCGCCGGATCGCCGCGATAGTCAGCGCCGAGCTTGTCGACTTCATCGAGCATCAGCACCGGGTTGTTAACTTCGGCGCGGCGAATCGACTGGATGATTCTTCCCGGCATCGCGCCGATGTACGTGCGTCGATGTCCGCGCAGCTCAGCTTCGTCGCGGACGCCGCCCAGCGACATTCGTTCAAACTTTCTACCCAAAGCGCGCGCGATCGAGCGGCCGAGCGAAGTCTTGCCGACGCCCGGCGGGCCGACAAACAACAGAATCGGACTCTTCGTGTCGGGCCGCAGCTTGATCACTGCGAGAAATTCGAGGATGCGTTCCTTCACGTCTTCAAGCCCGTAGTGATCTTCGTCGAGAATGCGGCGCGCCTCTTTCAAGTCGAGCTTGTCTTCCGACGACTTCCGCCACGGCAGCTCCAAGATGAAGTCGAGATACGTGCGAATGACGTGATAATCAGGCGCGGCCGGTGGCAGACGTTCCAGACGCTTCAACTCACGGTCAGCCTCGGTGCGCACCTCGTCGGGCAAATCAGCTTTCTCCAGCCGTTCGCGCAACAACTGCGCTTCAGCCGCTTCGCCGGATTCGTCTTCGCCCAGTTCCTTCTGTATGGCGCGCATCTGCTGGCGCAACACGTAATCACGCTGCGCCTTGTCCATTTCCGTCTGCGCTTCCGAAGCGATCTTCGAGCGCAGTTGCATGATCTCCAATTCGCGCGCGAGGTCCGCATGAGCCAGCTTCAGAAGTTCGTCGGCCGTGTCGGCCTCGAGCATCTTTTGCTCTTCTTCAACGCCGAGATTGAGCACGGAACCGAGGAAATACGCGAGGCGCACCGGATCGGCCGAACCGAGCACCGCAATCCGAACCTCTGTCGGCACATTCGGCAGCAGCGTCAACGCTTCCTGGATCATCTGCTGCACGTTTCGTTTCATCGCCTCGACCTGTTCGGCGTCGACGACGCGCGCCTCCGGCATGATCTGAACAGTCGCGCGCAGGTGCGGATCTTGTTGTTTCCACTCGAGGACGCGGATACGTTCGGTGCCCTGGACCACGATGCGTATCGCGTCGCCGGTGCGCTCCATGCGCTTGATCATTACCAGCGTGCCGACCTGGTAAAGATCGTCACCTTTCGCGTCGGTGTCATCAGTCCGATCGGGACGCACAGTGATACAGCCGAGCAATTTCTCCGGCGTCGCGAGCGCCGCCTCAACCGCGGATATAGATCGCGGGCGACCGACACCGAGCGGCACTACTGTTTCGGGAAACAAGGTGAGGTTTTGCAGCGCCAGCACCGGAATTTCGAACGGTTGATTAGTGTTCGCCGGTTGATTGGTGTTCGCCCCTTGATCGGTGGCTTGAGTTGGTTGCACAGGTTCAGCCATAACGTTCACGCATCTTCCCCGCGATGCAAATTGATAATCAAAAATCCGTCGCTGTAGTCGCGTTTGAGTGAAGCTCCTTCGATTGGAGCGGGAAACTGAATCGTCTTTTCAAAGCGGCTGTAAGTGATCTCCATCTGGTGGTAAACCAAACTGTCGCGGCAATGCGTATCGCGCCGGCAGCCCGTGATGCGCAGCCTGGAGTCGCGGATTTCAATCTCCAACTCGTCAGAACGGATTCCCGCCAGATCGATTTTGACCATCCAGCCGTCCTTCGTTTGATAGACGTCGGCGGCCGGATTCCACAGCCGGCCAGACGGTATCACCCGCCGACCGCTGCGGATCAGCGAGAACTCACGATCTTCATTTCGCATGGCAAAAGAATATCCACAGATTGCACGGATTGTAAATCAGCGCGATCTGTGGATATTTACAAACGAAGAAATCAACCAAAAACGCGATTCCAGAATGACGTGTTCTTCGAGATGTCCTCGAGCGCGTCAGCCAACTCGCGATCCTCGTGTGTCTCGAGAGCAACGTCGCCCATCGAGATCATGCCGAGCAGATAACCGTTCTCGTTGACCACCGGAAT
>DASXXL010000490.1:0-4118 GCA_036503085.1 Pyrinomonadaceae bacterium
TCAAATCAAAAATCGAAAATCATCAATCGACAATGTCAGTAGTCCGTTCTTCTTCGCGAACGCTGCTTTACTCCGTTGACTGCGAGATACGTGTAAGCGTCGTAACGAGATTCGTAGAACTGGGCCAGGTCGGCGCCTTCCGCTTCGCTCAACTCGCCGTCTTTGACGCGACGATTGATTAAACGCCGGAAGCCGTCGTGCAAAAGACTGCGCTCGTAGCGCGCGCGTTCAGCCGCGCCGCCGACGGTCGTGCCTTTAATCACCTTCTTGATCAGAAAACCTTCTTCGTCGATGTGAATGTGCGCTTCGTGCGGCGCGCCGAAGAGATTGTGGTTGTTGCCCATTGCTTCCTGGTACGCGCCGACCAGCATGAACGCGAGGTAATACGGCTCGTCCGGATTCAACGGGTGCAACTCGAGCACCTGCTTCACGTCGTGCAGATCGACAAATTTGTCGACGATGCCGTCGGAGTCGCAAGTGATGTCGCAGAGCGTCGTGTACTCCGTCGGCGGTTTGTTCAGATGGTGAATGGGCACGATCGGAAACAGTTGCTCCAAGGCCCAGTGGTCCGGCACTGAACGAAACACCGAGAAGTTCGTTAAGTATTTGGCGCATAGCAAACGCCGCAGTTCGCCAAACTCTTCTGAGACATACTTCGAAGTTTGCGCGTACTTGTCCGCGCGTTCACAAACATCCCAGAAAAGCACTTCGCCCTTCGCACGGTCTTCGAGCGAGATCAAGCCGAGATCGAACAGCGTAAACAGCTCTTCACGATGTTCGAGCGCGTCGTGGTAATACTCGCGATAGTTCTTGACGCTAATCGACTCCCGCAGATCGCCGAGCTCGATCACGACCTGCGGATCGTCTTCGTCGATCTCGATCGGCGTGATGTCTTCAACCACGGTTTCGATTTCGTCGAGCACGTTGGTGACGAGAATCGCGTGATACGCCGCGAGAAAACGTCCCGACTCCTGAATGATCGTCGGGTGCGGCACGTTTTCATCGTCACAGACCTGTTTGATCGTATAGATGACGTCGTTCGCAAACTCCTGCGCCGTGTAGTTTGCCGACGAATCGAACGCCGTCTTAGAACCGTCGTAATCGACCGCCATGCCGCCGCCGACGTCGAGCAGTTCGATCGGCACCTTCATCTGGAAAACCTTCGCGTAGACGCGCGCGGCTTCCTTCATCGCATTCTTGATGCGCTTGATGTCGGTGAGCTGCGAACCGATGTGAAAGTGCAGCAGCTTGAGCATGTCCATGCGGCCCGCTTCTTCGACGCGGCGAATCACTTCGAGTAACTCGGTCGTCGTCAACCCAAACTTCGCCGCTTCGCCGCCGGATTTTTCCCAGCGTCCGGAGCCTTTCGAATAAAGCTTGACGCGCATGCCGATCATCGGCAGTGGTCCGTCTTCACGTTCCGCAACGGTGAGCACGTGATCGAGCTCGTTCAGCTTCTCGATCACGATTACGACGCGCTTGCCGACTTTCGCGCCGGCAAAAGCGAGCTCGATAAATTCTTCGTCTTTGAAGCCGTTCAGCACGAGCAAACTGTCGCCGGGTTGTTCGAGTGCGAGCGCGGCGTAAAGCTCCGCTTTCGAACCGGCTTCGAGACCGAAGTCATAGCGCGAGCCTTCGCGCAGGTATTCTTCGACCACGGAGCGTTGCTGATTGACCTTCATCGGGTAGACGCACATGTGGGAGCCTTGATACTCAAACTCGCGGATTGAGCGGCTGAATGCGCGTTGGAGTTTTCTGACCTGGGCGGCGACGAGTTGGGGAAAACGTAAGAGCACGGGCGCGGTGATTCCGCGTTTGGCGAGGTCGTCGATTATCTCTTTGAGGTCCGCCGAGCGGGGATCACCCTCGACGGGTCGGACGATTAGATTTCCCTTCCGGTTTACATCAAAGTAGCCAGCACCCCAGTTTTCGATTCCATAAGTTTCGAGCGTCTGCTCGATTGCCGTGGTCAATTAGCGGTCTCCTGCCTTCGAACTATGACTTTGAACAATAACAATCACGCCAGAAACACTACTGATGCACATTATCCCGAATCGAGTTGCGGAAGTTGTTTTGGGTGGAACGCTTTAGTGGCGCAATGTAACAGAAAACGGCGGGTGCGGTCTATAACTTTTCCATGTCTTCTCTGTGCCTCTGTGCCTCTGTGGTTGTTTTTGCTTAAGAAAACAGCGAACCACAGAGACACAGAGGCACAGAGAAAGTCTCGGAAAACTAGACCGAATTCGCCCTTGACATCGAACCGCTGCCGCTTATAATGGCAGCTTTTTACGCGCCGTCGCTTTATGACGCTCGCCCGCTTTACGATAGTCGCGCAACTTCCCACATACTTCGCCAATTTTCGCGCCGGGGCGAAGAGTATCCCTAACACACTCGAAATAAAGATCAGGAGATCACATGAACCCCAAGACTGTCTTGAAATTCGCTGCTGAGCAGGGCGCTAAGTTCGTCTCTGTTCGTTTCACTGACCTACCCGGCTCCTGGCAACACCTTACATTTCCCATCGGCGAACTCGGCGAAGAGCAGTTCGAAGATGGCTTTGGTTTCGACGCTTCTTCCATCCGCGGCTGGGCGGCCATTCACGAGTCGGACATGCTGCTCGTTCCCGATGCGAGACGCTTCTGGATGGACCCCTTCGCCGAACAGCCGACGCTTTGTCTCATCGGTAATGCCATCGATCCGATCACGAAAGAAGGTTACGCCTACGATCCCCGCTCGGTTGCACAACGCGCCGAGAGTTACCTGAAGTTCACGGGCCTGGCAGACACGGCTTTCTTTGGTCCTGAAGCCGAGTTCTTCGTGTTTGACTCCGCCAAGTTTCATAACGAGCAGCACTCCGCCGGTTACTCGATCGATTCAGACGAAGGTCACTGGAACAGCGGGCGCGACGCGAACGAGTTTGCCGGTTCGAACCTCGGTTATCGCATTCGTCCGAAGGAAGGCTACGTGCCCGTGCCGCCGACCGATTCGTTGAGCGACCTGCGTTCGCAAATCTCGCTGACGCTCGAGAAGTGTGGCGTTACGGTTGAATGTCATCACCACGAAGTTGCGACGGCGGGCCAGTGCGAGATCGACTTCCGTTATTCGACGATGTTAGGGACCGCCGATAATTTACAAGTATTCAAATATGTAGTTCGCAATACTGCGCACGAGTACGGCAAAACGGCGACGTTCATGCCGAAACCGTTGTTTGGCGATAACGGTTCGGGAATGCACTGTCACCAATCGTTGTGGAAAGGCGAGAAGCCATTGTTTGCTGGCGACGGCTACGCGGGATTGTCGGAGATGGCCCGTTTCTACATCGGTGGCTTGTTGAAGCACGCGGCTGCGATCGTGGCTTTTGCGGCGCCGACGACGAACAGTTACAAGCGGCTCGTGCCGGGTTTCGAAGCGCCGGTGAACCTCGCGTACTCCGCGCGTAATCGTTCGGCTGCGATTCGTATTCCGATGTTTTCGACGAATCCGAAACTGAAGCGATTGGAGTTTCGTCCGCCCGATCCGTCGTGCAATGCGTATCTCGCGTTTTCGGCGATGCTGCTGGCGGGACTCGACGGCGTGCAGAACCGGATCGATCCCGGCGATCCGCTCGAGAAGGACATCTACGATCTCTCGCCCGAGGAATTGAAAGATGTGCCGACGTTGCCGGGCTCGCTCGACGATTCGCTCAAGGCGCTCGAAGCCGATCACGACTTCCTGCTGAAGGGCGACGTGTTCAGTCCGCAGTTGATCGAGCGCTGGATCAGCTACAAGCGCGAGCGCGAGATTCAGCCGCTGCGCATGCGTCCGCATCCGCTCGAGTTTTCGTTGTACTATGACATTTAGTGATTGAGTTTCTGCTACGTGATCTCCCGGATCAAAACGGTGCGCGGCTGTTTCTCGACAGGCTGTCGAACGAGCAGCCGCGTGCCTACCGCAACCTGACGAAGCAGCCGGCGCTGCTCGCCGACGCGCTCGCGCTCGCAGCGTGGAGTCCGCTGCTCGCCACCACTCTCGAACAAAACCCTGAATACTTTCCGTGGCTCGCGCGTGAACGCACCGAGCCGCGTGTTCGTTCGCTCGACGAACTAAAAGAATCTCTCGCGCGTTTCGCGTTAACGAAT